>JANNQH010000696.1:0-1971 GCA_031400655.1 Deltaproteobacteria bacterium
CGCCGTCGAGTTCGGCCAGGTCGCGGGCTTCGGCCGGGACGGAAAAGGGGAGTTCTGGCTCGCGGCCGGCGCGGCACAGCCCCCGATGCACATCGCCTTCGCCGCCACGAGTCGCGCGCAGGTCGACGCGTTCCACGCCGCGGCCCTCGCCGCCGCTGCAAAGGACAACGGTGCACCGGGGATTCGCGCGAGCTACCACCCGCACTACTACGGCGCCTTCGTGATCGCGCCGGAAGGCCACAACATCGAAGCCGTCTGTCACCTTCCGCGCTGAGCGGGAGGCCGGGCTGAGCCGGCGGCCGGAGGGAACTTGGGACTGCTCGCCGATCGGGTCGTGTTGGTGTCGGGGGTCGGGCCGGGGCTCGGGCGGTCCGTGGCGGCGGCGGCGCTGCGCGAGGGGGCATCGGTCGCGCTCGGGGATCTCGATGGCGAGCGGGCTCGCAAGATCTGCAGCGAGCTCGATCCGTCGGGTGGACGGAGTCTCGTCGCGTCACTCGACATCACGTCGGACGCGTCCTGTGCAGAACTCGTGGCGGCCGTGAAGACGCGTTTCGGACGGCTCGACGGCGTGGTTCACGTCGCGGCCCTCGACCACGTGGTGGGCGGGCTGCTCGAGGGCGGGCTCGAGGATTGGGATCGAACGTCGGACGTGAACGTCAAGGGGACGCTGCGGATGACGAAGGCGGCCGTGCCGCTGCTTCAGGAGCGCGGTGGATCGATCGTCGTGATCGGGACCGTGGGCGCGTTTCGGCCGCGGATCGAGGTCCTGCGCTTCGCCTATGCGATGTCGAAGGGGGCGCTGCTGACGGCCGTGCGATACCTCGCGCGCGAGCTCGGGCGCCACCGCATCCGCGTCAACACGATCGCGCCGGGCTTCAAATGGGGACCGGTCCTCGAGGCGTGGGCGAAGGGCGAGGCGGAAAAGCAGGGCGTCCCGCTGCGCCAGATCGTCGCCGGTCTCGAGCGCGAGACCTCGCTCGGAAGTCTCGCGTCGGACGACGACATCGCGAACTCGGTCGTGTTCTTCCTGTCGGATCTGTCGGCGAAGGTGACGGGCCAGACGCTCGTGGTCGATGCGGGCGGGTACCTCGGCTGAGCCTGCTTCGGTCGATCACTCGAGGAGAAAGTTCCATGCCCCGCTTCGAGCTCGCCCGCGGTCTTCTCGATCCCGGTCTCTTCTCGGACAACGCGCCAAAGATGTGGTCCTTCTACGAATCCGTCGTCGGCCTCCCGAAGCTCGAGAGCCTGCGCCACAGCCCAACCTATCAAGAGGTCTTCTTCACGCTCCCGCCCGGCAAGCTCAAGGTGCAATCCTTCGACGAGCCGATGGGGCCGGCGGTGACAGGCTACAAAGAGCTTCTCGTCGCACGGGACGGGCTCGCAGCGGCGAAGGCCGTGCGCGATCCGGACGGGCTCGCGGTGACGCTCGTTCCGAAGGGGTACCGGGGAATCACCAGCGCAGGGATCGTCGTCGGCGTGCGCGATGTCGACGCACAGGAGCGCTTCCTGATCGAGGGAATGGGCGCGCGGCCGCACGAGGGTGGGCTTCGCGTCGGCGACACCCAGGTCTTCGTCGAAGAGGACCCGAACGCGCGACCCTCGACGCCGACCTGTCGGCGTGGATTCGTCTACATCACGCTGATCGTGAACGATTGCGTGGCGGCGCATGAAGCACTCGTCGCGGCCGGCGCGGAGCACAGCGCGCGCGCCCTGAGGCTGATGGATCGCTGTCTCTTCTCGTGGGTCAAGGATCCGGGCGGAAATTGGATGGAGATCATCCAGTATGCGGAGTTGTCGGGGCCGCTGCCGGAGGTCGCGCGGCTTGCGGACCATTGGGATGAAGTGGAGAAGTGGCGGGATCATGGGACGGCCTACTGACCAAATCTCAGCGAGGCCCGATGGCCGGTGTCGCCCCGCTGAGGCCGAGCATCGCCTTGCCGAGGAGCTCGAGGTTGTGCTCGCCGACCAGGA
>JANNQH010000697.1:0-3070 GCA_031400655.1 Deltaproteobacteria bacterium
CTACCAGGCCCGCGGCTACCCGCGCTGGATCGACCAGCAGGTCGTCGGCTGGATGGCGATGGAAGGACCCTGCTTCAAGGCGAGCGGCATGAGCGACGTCGCGATCTTCCAGGCGCCGCTCGTGGGCGAGCACACGCGGGAGATCGCGCGCGACATTCTCGGTCTCACGGACGTCGAAATTGACGCCAAGATCAAAGCCGACGTTCTCGAGTCGCCGCGCTGAGGCCCCGCGAACGCGCTGTCGCTTGTCAATCATCGGTCCTGGGCCTCCCCTGCCGGGATCGCGCGTCGTTCAAAGCAGAATTCGTGCCCGCCTTCCGGAGCGCGCAAGAGTCCTAACGACGGAGAGGCGTGCGGAAATTTCATGCCGTCGATCGATTTATTGTAATCGTCTAAGACTGCGCGGGTCGGTGTTCGAAGGATTGCACCGAGTGACGCAGAGCGGTCGCTTGAGTCACGGCGGGACGCCGTTGCGCTCGGGCGTCGGAATGATCGACAGGAGGATCGGTATGGCACGCGTCGCATTGGCTTCAGGAGCATGTCGGGGGCCGAGGCGCTTCGCGGTCGTCTTCTTCGTTCTCGCGGCAGCGATCGCGAGCTTGCCGCTCACCGCCGAGCAAGCCGTCGCTCGCGGACCCTTCGGCGAATCCCGCTCCGCACTCCAGAAGCTCGTCGACGAGGCATACGCGAAGTTCAAGGACGTTCAGGAAGGGAAGAACGCCGACTACATCCCGGCGCTCGCGAAGGTCCCCTCCCAGCTCTTCGGCATCGTGATCGCTACTGCGGACGGCAAGGTCGTCGCGGCGGGCGACGTCGACTACACGTTCGCGATCGAGTCCGTCTCGAAGCCCTTTACGATGGCGCGGATCATGGACCAGCAGGGCTACGAAGCCGTGCGTGACAAGATCGGCGTCGAGCCGACGGGCCTGCCTTTCAACTCGAAGATGGCGATCGAGCTCTACAAGGCGCGCTCGGTCAATCCCCTCGTCAACGCCGGCGCGATCGCGGCGGTCAGCATGCTGCCGGCCAAGACCGAAGCCGAGCGCTCGGCCATGGCGATCGACAACCTGAGCCAGTTCGCGGGCGCGAAGCTGACGGTCATGAAGGACATCTTCGACTCCGAGTACGCGAGTGCGTGGAGCAATCGGGCGATCGCGAACCTCCTCTACAACTACGAGCGCCTCTACTCCGACCCGGAGGAGGCGATGAAAGTCTATACCGAGCAATGCTCGGTCGGCGTGACGGCGAAGCAGCTCGCCATCATGGGCGCGACGCTCGCGAACGGCGGCGTCAATCCCGTCACGAAGAAGCGCGTGGTCAAGGAGGAGATCGTCGACGAGGTCCTGGCGGTGATGTTGACTGCCGGCTTCTACGACGAGTCCGGCCGCTGGTCCGCCGAGGCGGGTCTGCCGGCGAAGACCGGCGTCGGCGGCGGCATCGTCGCCGTCGTCCCGGGACGCCTTGCGATCGCGAGCTTCTCGCCGCCGGTCAACGAGGCTGGCAACAGCGTGCGTGCTCAGCTCGCGATCAAGTACATCGCGTCCAGGCTGGGCGCCAGCATCTTCGTCGGCCACTGATCCGTTCGACACCCACGAGAAGGAATCAACCGGATGGTATCCGTACGGAAGCTTCGAAGGCTCGCCCACGCGGTCGTGATTTGCGTTCTTCTCATCAGCGTCCGGGCGTCGCGCGCCGCCGAGGGAGAAGCCGAGGAGGAAGAGGGGGTCAAGCCCGGTCCGACGCTCGAGGTCTACGGCTTCGCCCAGCTGGACGCGATCTACGACTTCCAGCGGAGCGATCCCGATTGGGATGCGACACTGCGTTCGTCGACGATTCCCGTCACCTGCGAGAACACCGGAGACGACGACAATGGCTGCGGACGAAACAACGGGAACATGACTTTCAGTGTCCGGCAGTCGCGCTTCGGCGTGAAGGGTCATGTGCCCACGGACTACGGGGACCTCGATACGCAGTTCGAGTTCGATCTCTTCGGGGTCGGCGGCGATGCCGGGCAGACGACTTTCCGCCTGCGTCACGCCTACGGCTCGCTCGGGCAGTTCGGTGCGGGCCAGACCTGGTCGATCTTCATGGATCCCGACGTGTTCCCGAACACGATCGACTACTGGGGTCCGACCGGCATGATCTTCGTCCGCAATCCGCAACTGCGCTGGACCCCCATCAAGAGCGAAGAATGGTCCGTCGCGATCGGCCTCGAGGCGCCCGGATCGGCGGTCGACGAGGGCAAGCTGCGGATCACGGCTCCCGAGCTCGATGCCTCCAGCTGGAACAGCTATCCCGACTTCACCATGCAGGCGAGGAGGATGGGAAGCTGGGGACACGTGCAGGTGGCGGGCATCCTCCGGGCGGTCGGCTACCAGGTGACCAGCCAACCGGGCAAAAACGCGAGTGGCCACGAGCCGGGTGGCGGCCTCAACGTCTCGAGCACGATCAAGGTCTTCGAGAACGACAGCATCAATCTCCAGCTCGCCGGCGGCTACGGAATCGCGAACTACCTGAACGACGGTGGTACCGACATCGCGCCAGACAACGACACGCCGGGCGGGATCCGGGGCGCCCAGACCGTGCCCCTGATCTCCTGGCTCGTCTACTACAACCGGACCTGGAGTGAGAAGTTCACGAGCTCGATCGGCATCAGCGAGACGCGGCAGTTCACGATCGGTGGCCAGGCCGACAATGCCTTCGCCTCCGCGCAATACGCGAACGTGAACCTGCTTTTCCATCCGATTTCGGGCATGACGGTCGGTCCCGAGTACATCTGGGGCCGGCTGAACGTGAAGGGCGGGGAGGACGAGACGGACAATCGCCTGCAGGTGTCCGTCAAGTACGTGTTCGGTGTGACGGTGCGTCCGCCGTCTTGAGGCGTCCTGCGGAAGAGAAACATCGATTGAGGGCAATCGTCCTGGTCGTGGGATGCCTGGTCATTCAGGCCTGCACTCTCCCGGCCCGAGCCGGGGAGGGCGAGCCGCTCTTCCACGATGCCCATTTCCACCTGACCAACTACGTCCAGGAGGGACCGAGCGCCGCGCAGTTCCTCGCGATCATGGGGGAC
>JANNQH010000698.1:0-5127 GCA_031400655.1 Deltaproteobacteria bacterium
ATGATCCGCCAGATCGGGAAAGACGGCTGGCTCGGCGTCGGCTGGCCGAAGGAATACGGCGGCGGCGGTCTCACGATGGTCGAGCAGATGATCTTCCTCGAAGAGCAGCGCCGCGCGAACGCGCCGTTCCCCTTCGTGACCGTCTCGACCGTCGGCCCCGCGCTGATGGACTTCGGAACCCAGGCGCAGAAGCACGAGTTCCTCCCGCGCATTCTCGCGGGCGAGTGTCATTTCTCGATCGGCTACAGCGAGCCGAACGCGGGCACCGACCTCGCGAGCCTGACGACCGCCGCCGTGAAGGACGGCAAGGAATGGCTCATCAACGGCACGAAGATGTTCACCAGCGGTGCCACCGACACCGACTACATCTGGCTCGCCGCGCGCACCGACCCGAACGCCCCGAAGCACAAGGGCATCACGATGTTCATCGTGCCCGCGACGGCGAAGGGCTTCAGCGCCTCCCCGATTCACACCATCGGGGGCTCGGCCACCGCCATGAGCTACTACGAGAACGTCCGCGTCCCGGAGGATGCCGTCGTCGGCGGCGTGAACGGCGGCTGGAAGCTCATCACGACCCAGCTGAACCACGAGCGCGTGGGCCTCGCGGCCTTCGGCTCGGCTTGCTTCGCCCGGACCGAGAAGGTGATCGACTGGGCGCGCTCGACAGAGACTGCGGACGGTCAAAAGATGATCGACCTGCCCTGGGTGCAGCACAATCTGGCCGAGGTCTTCGCTCGCATCGAGGCGATGAAGCTTCTCAACTGGCGCATGGCGGTGGCGCTGGAGTCGGGCTTCGTGAACCCCGCCGACGCCTCGGCAGTCAAGATCTACGGCACCGAGGTCGTGCTCGAGGTCTATCGCCTGCTCCAGGAGATCGTCGGGCCCGCGTCTCTGATCGAAGGGGGCTCCCCTGGCGCCCAGGTCGACGGCGAGATCGAGCTCGAGGCCCGCATGGGGACGATCAACACCTTCGGTGGCGGCGTCAACGAAGTCCAGCGCGAGATCGTGTCGATGGCCGGCCTCCGCATGCCGCGCGTCCCGCGTTAGTCGGAGGCTGCCGTGAGCGAGAAGAACTCTTCTGCGACTGATCTCGACGCCGTGCTGGCGAAATTCGCGGGCACGAGTGATGGCGTCACGGGCTCGTGCCCGTACCCGGTCAACGAGCCGATGATCCACCACTGGTGCGACGCCATCGGGGACCGCAATCCCTGCTACCTCGATCGCGAGTTCTCGGCGAAGTCGACCCACGCAGGGATCGTCGCGCCCCCCGCGATGCTGCAGGCGTGGACGATGCGCGGCCTGCGCCCGGACACGCCCGCGGAGGCGGCGGCGAGACGAAGCGGAGGTGAAGAGAAATCGGTCCTGCAGGTGCTCGACGAGGCCGGCTACACGTCGGTCGTCGCGACCAACTGTGAGCAGGAATATTTCCGCTACCTCGAGCCGGGCGACCAGCTGACCCACACGGTCGAGGTCGAATCCGTCTCGCCGGAAAAGAAGACGGGACTCGGCACCGGCCGCTTCCTGACCCAGCTCTACACGTTTCGCGACCAGCAGGGCGAGGTGGTCGGGACGATGCGCTTCCGGATCCTGAAATTCCGGCCGCCCGCGAGCGCGTGAACGAGATTCCTGGCAGCACGAATCGCTGCCGACCCTTTACATGTCGCAAGAGAGGTCGAGACCATGAACTTCAAGTTCAGTGAAGAAGAAGAGATCACGAAGGAGTTGGCCTCCCAGATCCTGGGGGCCGGCACGAGCTTCGACCGACTGCGACAGATCGACAAGGATGAGGCTGGCCCCGGCTTCGATCGCGAGCTCTGGCGCCAGCTCGCGGAGTCGAACCTGATCGGCCTTGCCACTGCAGAGGAGTACGGCGGCCAGGGCTTCAGCTTCCTGGCGCTCTGCCTGCTGCTCGAAGAAGCGGGCCGCACGCTGGCCCCGGTGCCGCTGTTCGAGTCCGTCGTGGAGACGCTGCTGCCGATCGAGAAGTTCGGTAGCGACAGCCTGCGAAAGCAGCTCTTGCCGAAGGTCGTTTCCGGCGAAGCAATCCTGACGGCGGCTTTCACCGAGATCGGTGATCCGCCGCTCGCGCGCAAGGCGCGGACACGGGCCATCGCTTCGAAGGACGGCTTCGAGCTCAGCGGCCAGAAGCTCTGCGTGCCTTACGCGAGCGCCGCGACGAAGATGCTCGTGAGCGCTTCGGGCGATGCCGGACTCGGACTCTTCCTCGTTTCCCCGACCGCGAAGGGCGTCACGCTTGCCGCCCAGAAGACGACGGCCCACGAGCGCCAGTACGTCATCACGCTCGACCGCGTCGCGGTCACGGGCGACGACATCGTCGCCGTCCCCGGGCGCGGCGAGGTCGTGCTCGAATGGCTGGCCCCGCGCGCGTCGACGGCACTCGCCGCTCTTGGCGCCGGCGCCGCGGCCGAGAGCCTTCGCCAGACCGCCGAGTACACCAGCACGCGCAAGCAGTTCGGGCGCGAGATCGGATCCTTCCAGGGCGTGTCGCTGCGGGCGGCCGACGCCTACATCGACGTCGAGGCGATGCGCTCGACGATGTGGCAGGCGGCCTGGCGAATCGACAACGGCGACGACGGCGCGAAGGCGGCGGCCATCGCGAAATGGTGGGCCTGCATGGGCGGCCACCGCGTGTCGCACACCTGCCAGCATCTGCACGGCGGCATCGGCTCCGACATCGACTACCCGATCCACCGTTTCTTCCTGCGGCTCAAGCACGTGGGGATGACGCTCGGCGGAGCGAACGAACAGCTCGCCCTGCTGGGCGGCCTGATGGCAGCCCAGGTCAAGGCGGGCGCGACGTCGGGCGAGGTGTTGCAGCCGTGCTAGTCGCTGACGGAACATCGGTGAATCGACAGACGCGAAGGCTCTCGTCGGTCTCGGTCGGGGAGACGCTCCCGCCGCTCGTGATCACGCTGACGCGCACGCTGATCGTCGCGACGGCGATCGCATCCCGCGACTACCAGGACGTCCACCACGACCCCGATCTGGCTAAGAAGCGCGGCTCCCCCGACATCTTCATGAACATCCTGACGACGAACGGCTTCGTCGGGCGGTACGTGACGGATTGGACGGGGCCCGAAGCGCGGATCCGAAAGCTCGACATCCGCCTCGGCGCCCCCAACTACCCCGGCGACACGATGACGCTCGAGGGCGAGGTGGCCGCGAAGGACGAAAACGCCGGAACCGTCGAGATCTCGCTCCGTGGGCGCAACCGCATCGGGGATCACGTGACGGGCAAGGTGCTGGTCGTCCTTCCGACATGAGCTTCCCCCTCCCCGGTTGGAAGGACGTTCGAACGCTGCGGGCGACGGGGATCGCAGTCGCCCTGCTCGCCGCCTTCTTCATCCACCGGCTGTTCTTCGCCACCCCCTCCGCCCCGACCCCCGACCTGCTCGTGCTCGCGGGTCAGGCCCTGGGCACGACCTGGGAAGTGCGCATCGCGGGCGAGGACCTCGACGAGCCACTGCGCACACGCGCACAGGAGCTGATCGAGACGCGTCTTGCCGAGGTCGATCTCTGGCTCTCGACCGCTCGCCCCGACAGCGAAGTCTCCCGCTTCAATGCAAGCCGCAGCACGGACCCCTTCGACGTTTCCTCACCGACGGCGGAGCTCGTCGCCTACGCGATCGAGCTCTGCAAATGGAGCGGCAGCGCCTTCGACATCACGATCGGCCCGCTCGTCGCGCGCTGGGGCTTCAGCCAGAATGCGCCGATCGCTGATCCGCCCAGCCAGGAAGAGATCGACGCCTATCTCGATCGCACCGGGGCGGAGATCATCCACGTGGGCCGCGGCAATCCGAAGAGCGGCGGATTCCTCCACAAATTCGATCCCACCGTCGAGATCGACCTCTCGCCCGTCACGACCGGCTATGCGGCCGACCACGTCGCCGGAGGACTTTTCGAGCTGGGCCGCCTCGACTTCCTCGTCGAGGTCGGGGGCAACATCTACGGCGCCGGCCATCGCCCCGATGGAAAGCCCTGGCGGGTCGAGATCGAGGAGCCTCTCGCGAACGAGCGGAAGGTCCACTCGATCGTCGAGCTCTCGAATCAGGGCTTCGCGACCTCGGCCGACCACCGCGCCGAAACGGTCGCCGGTGCCCCCGGCCTTGCCTTCGCCCGCCTCATCGATCCCCGAACCGGCCGCCCGCTCGACAATGGCATGGCGTCGGCGACCGTCATCGCACCGACTGCGACGCAGGCCGCTGCCTTCGCGACGACCCTGATGGTGCTGGGCGCGAAAGCTGGACTCGCCCTCGCCGAGCAGTGGAATCTTGGCGCGATGACCCTGGCGCGCGCCGAAGGAGCAATCCTGCGCGAGGAGCGGAACGCGCTCTTCCCGAAGCCCCTCGCCGCGACCGAAGCCGCTCCGCGCGATGCGGTCAGCCCCGCGGCCAATCGCTCTCCCCAACCCTGAACAAGCGCGGAGGCGATGCGCCGATGCCCACAGACTCCTCCTTCCTCCGTCGCCTGCAATCCTTCCGTTATGCGGCGCGCGGAATCGCCGCGATGCTCCGCAGCGAACCGAACGCACGCATCCACGCCCTGGCGGCCGTTCTCGTGATCCTCGCGGGGTTCGCTTTCGAGATCGAGCGCGGCGAGTGGCTCGCCATCGTGCTGGCGATCGGCGGGGTCTTTTGCGCGGAGGGATTCAACTCGGCCTTCGAGGCGCTCTGTGACGTCGCATCGCCCGGACGGAATCTTCGGGTCGAACGCGCCAAGGACATCGCGGCCGGTGCCGTCTTGCTCGCCGCCCTGGCCGCCCTCGCCGTGGGTGTGATCGTATTTGGCGGGCGCTGTCTCGCGCTGCTGAGCGCCTAGAGCCCTGACTCGGCGAGGTAAGACTCCCAGTTCTCACTGCTCACCGTGCGACCCGACGAATCGAAGAGATAGGCCTCGAGGCCCGCTTTCTCGACCAGACGGATCGTCGAGCGTTGTGCGCCGAGGACGAGCAGGCCGGTGCTCCATCCGTCGGCGCGGGTCGCCCGGTCGGCGATGACGACGGCCTCGACGGTTCCTTCGACAGTCGCTCCGGTGCGCGGATCGATGATGTGGGAAACCTTCTGACCCGCGATCTCGCGGTAGCTCCCGAGGCTCGAGCTCACCGAC
>JANNQH010000699.1:0-1982 GCA_031400655.1 Deltaproteobacteria bacterium
TACTTCGACGGGCGCTCCCGCGTCCGGACCGCCCGCGCCGGCGTCCGATGCGGGCGTGAAATTCGTCCACCAGCGCGTGTTCCGACTGCTGAGCAGCCAGATCGTCGATCCGCTGCGCACGTAGCTGAGCGGCGTCTCGTAGCGGACTCCGCTGCGCCGGCCGGTGTAGCTGAAGAGACAGAGATTGCGGCTGGCGATGCCATGCAAGGGCGAGCGGAGCAGGGCGCGCATCGGGACGTTGAGGGCTTCGTAGAACAGCGACTGGAGTCCCATCGACCCGCTCCCTTCCCATCAGAGCCGTCAGAGCTCGTGTTTGCTGAACAGCATGAACGTCACGTTCTCTTCGCAATCCGCCCCGTCGTCCCACTGCGCCACCGGCACGAACTCTTCTTGTGCCGCGTGGAAATAGTACGCATGGAGGCCGAGCAGATCCGCGAAGGCGACCAGCGTCGAGTGGGCCCACGAGGTCCAGCCGTGGTAGTTGAAGATCGTACGGCTTTGCTTGCCGTGACGCGCTTCGAGTCGGAACGAGAGCGCATGCGTCAGGGGATTCGGCTCACCGCCCTGCTCGCCGACGAGCGCGCAAGTGAAGCCCGCGTCGGCCTGCTCGGGGCGGCCGAGCTCTTCGGTGTCTCCCATGTCGGACACCAGGCAGATCTGCAGCGTTTCGAGCATGAGGTAGTCGACGTGGTCCGTCGCGAGCTTCATCAGGTCGTAGAGCTGCTGGGCGCCGAAGTAGTGGTGGCTCTGCTTGCCGATGTAGGCGAGGGATTCGCCGGTCGACTGGGCCTTGATGCGCTCCCAGACGGCGGGCGAGAGGACGTCGCCCACGATGTAGTCCTTCGAAGTCTGCGGCAGCCAACGCTGGGCCAGCACGCGCTTCTGCGCGTCGCGGTCGAGATCGATCATCATGTAGCGGAAGTCGGGATACCAGAAATGCCCGAAATAACAGAACTCCGCGGTGCCGGCCATCGGCTCGACGATCGTCTTGACGTTTCGGCAGAGCTTCGTCGAGATGAAATCCCGCACTCCGAAATCCACCGTCCCCAGCACCGCCGAGTAGACCTTGTAGGGATCGAGCGCCTCGAGGCCGCCCTTCCGGAAGGCCTCGATGTAGTCGTAGTCCTCGACGAAGGGGGAGTCGTAGTTCTTCATCCAGCCGAATTCGCTGAAGTCGTGGAAGCCCGCTCGCGCGATCGATTGCCAGAGCGCCAGGCGCTTGTCCTTCGTCCGCGGTCGGGGATAAACGTCGCGGAATCCGCGCAGCACGCACGCATGGAGGCGGGCGAGCAGCTTGCGCCGCTCCGCCGGCGAGAGGGCCGCGATCCGGCAGCGGGCCTCGAGCCGGATCCAGTCGGGCTTCGCGAGGTCACCCGCCTCGATGCGAGCGAGCAGCCGGTCCAGTTGGTCGATGCTTCGCGCGATGCGAAGAGTGGCGTCGGGGAGCATGGTCGTCCGTCAGGGTTTGCGAAAGCGCAGCGTCATGCGGTCGCTCTCGCCGATCGCGAGGTACTTCTCGCGGTCCTGGTCACCGAGCCGCAGGGTCGGCGGAAGCGTCCAGACGCCGGCCGAGTGGTCCGCGGTGTCCTTCGGATTGGCGTTGATCTCCGAGCGCGCCTCGAGGACGAAGCCCGCCTTCTCGGCGATCGCGATCACCGTCTCCTCTGGGACGTAGCCCGAGAAGGCCTCGCGATTGGTCTTCGGACCAGCGCGGTGTTGCTCGATGCCGAGCACGCCGCCGGACTTCAGCACGTCGAAGAAGGCCTTGTAGACCTGATCGGCGACGCCGCCGTTCAGCCAACCATGGGTGCTGCGGAAGGTCACGACCATGTCGGCCGAGCCCGGCGCTCCGAGGTCGATCCCGTCCGGCGGCGAGAGCGTTGCGATGCCGACCTTGCCGAAGATCGCCGGCTCGTTCGCGATGCGGCCGACGAGCAGCTCCTGGGCCTTCCTCTGATAGTCGACGATGCCCTTTGCATTCA
>JANNQH010000700.1:0-1707 GCA_031400655.1 Deltaproteobacteria bacterium
CAATGGAAGAGCTCTCGGAAGAGCTCCGGCGCGCCCTCGAGCATCTCGACATCGACGAATTGATGCGCCGCTTCCAGGAGACCATGGCGGAGCAGACCGAGCGCCACGACGGCGGCTTGCGCTGGGTCGGGACCGGCGGCCGCTCGCCCTTCGGCCATGGCGGTCACCATCCGACCGGCATCCGCGTCGGCGGCGCGGGTGGCGGCGGCATGGCGATGAAGGTGCTCGAAGACCGCCAGTTCCGCGACTACCGCACCGACGTGACCCTCGACGTACGCAACGTGAAGCTCGCGCTCCGCCGCCTGCGCCACCTGACGCGCACCGACGGCCCGATCGAGCTCGACATCGAAGAGACGATCGACAAGACCTGCCGCGACGCGGGGGAGATCGAGCTCGTCTTCCGGCCCCGCAAGAAAAACGACGTGCGGCTGCTGCTGTTGATGGATGTCGGCGGCACGATGGATCCTTATTACGAGCCGGTGAGCCGGCTCTTGTCGGCGCTCCACGAGGAGCGGGGACTGCGGGATTTCAAGGCCTACTACTTCCACAACTGCGTCTACGAGCGGGTCTTCGAGACGGCCCAGCTGATGCGCAAGCAATCGATGCTGACCTCCGACCTGCTGCGGACCTACGGCGAGCGCTGGAAGCTCGTCGTCGTGGGCGACGGGTCGATGCATCCCTCGGAGCTGACCTCGCCGCGGGGCAACATCAATCCGCGCCTCGAGACCGAGACCACGGGCCTCGTCTGGCTCGATCGTCTCCAGCGCCATTTCACGCGCAGCGTCTGGCTCAATCCCGAGATGCCCGATCCCTGGGCGATGGCGGGCACGGTGCGGACGATCGCAGGGCTCTACCCGATGTATGCGCTCACGATCGATGGGATCGAGCAGGCCGTGAAATCGCTGGTCGGCGCGCGGGCGGAGACGGCAAAGGCGGTGCTGGCGGCGGGGAATGCCGGGGCCTAGCCAGGGAGTCGTGGGCAGCATGGTCGAGGTAGCGCGACGACAGGGCGCGACACGGTCGAGCGACGAGACGCCGGCGCAGCCCGTCGGCGTCCTTTGCCCGGCGGGTCCCGATGACGTGCTTCCCTCGGACTATGCGCGCACGGCCGAGGCGCTGGGCTTCGAGTCGATCTGGGTCGGCGAGCATCCTGCCGTGCCGGTGCGGATCGATCGCGACTACGTCCAGCTCGTCGACGGCCATCTGCCGTATTTCTATACGAATCTCGCCGATCCCTGGATGACGCTCGCGCACGCTGCCGGAGCGACGACGAAGATCCGTTTCGGAACGGCGGTCGGCCTCGTCACGCTCCGCCATCCGCTGATGCTCGCCAAGATCCTCGCGACGCTCGATCGCCAATCGCGTGGGCGCCTGATCGTCGGTGCCGGAGCGGGCTGGCTGATCGAGGAGATGGAGCTCTTCGGGGTCGAGTTCGCCTCGCGCTTCGAGCGGATGGAGGAGATGATCGCGGCGATGCGGCGTGTCTGGACCGAGGACGTGCCGGAATACCACGGCGAACACGTCGACTTCCCAGCGCTCTTCTCGCGCTACCGGCCGATCCAACAGCCGATCCCCGTGCTCTGCGGTGTCCACGGTCTGCGCGGGATGAAGCTGGCGGCGCGCTGGGCCGACGGCTGGATTCCGATCGCGACGGATCCGGAGAGCCTCGCGCGGGACGTGAAGCAGCTCTTCGAGCTCTGCGAGCAG
>JANNQH010000701.1:0-4954 GCA_031400655.1 Deltaproteobacteria bacterium
GCCGGAGCTGCGCGATCGAATCGCCGACCGCACGGCACTGCACGACTGGAGCCTGGGGGCCTACGCGTCGAAGTACGGCGACGATCTCGCGCGTCTGCGGACCGAGCTGCCGCCGGTCCGGCATCCGGTGGTGATCCGGCATCCGATCACCGATCGGCCGACGCTGTTCGTCAACCGCATGTTCACCGCGGCGATCGACGGTCTGCTCCCCGACGAGAGCGACGAGCTCCTCGACCGGCTGTGCCGTCAGGCGGACCTGCCCGAGCTGCAGTGTCGATTCCGTTGGGAGCCGGGCTCCGTCGCTTTCTGGGACAACCTGGCCGTGCAGCACTACGGCGTGAACGACTATTTCCCTGATCGTCGCGTGATGGCGCGAGCGACCTGGTTCTCACGCGAACACACCCGACTCAGGGGCTACCAGGCCGCCTAGAACAGGGCGAAGAAGGCTCCGGGGTCGGCGAGGTAGGCAATCCCCGCGACGACAGCGGTGATCCAGACGGTGTCCCAGACCACGGTCGGAGGAACCAACAGAAGCCACGCCAGCTGCCTCTCTCCGTCCGGGAACTCCTCGACCACCCCGTTCTTCGTCGCCGCCGTGATGGTGAAGGTCGGCGGCGAGCCCAGCGTGCGGAACGTGAGCATCAGCGAACACGCGGAGTCGTCCGGACCGGGAATCATCACTTCGCTATTTCCGATCGCGTATGCCTGTTTCCACTCCCCGACCTCAGCGAGCGGTTCCCCGTTCAGGAAGATCTCGACGAATGGACAGGCCTCGAGCTCGGGGCGAATGATCAGCAGGTTCAGGCGGTCCGTGGTGAACGTGCGCAACTTCCCCTCTTGCCCTTCCACCTCCTCACTGTCGATGTGATGAACCCAGGTCAAGCGGACCTCAGGCGTTTCGAGGTCGTCCACCCGGAAGTACAGCGAAGGCGTCATCGCGGCGTCGTGATAGCGGTCGATCACCATCGTCGTGCAACCTGTTGTCGCCAGCAGCGCGCTCAGTACGAGGATCCTGGCGATCAGAGAGCTCTTGGCCACTCTACGGACTGACATGGTGAATCCTCCGCGAAGGACCGATGCTTCGCGTCATCGACCAGTAGGTCTGCTCCCCCGGAAAAAGACCACTATGTCATCCGAGTCGTCCCGGGGCCCGTTCGGGGGCTACCAACCTTGCTGACAACTCGGGCTCGGCCCGTCATCCGCGCCGCAGACGGGACGAGATCTCGGACATCGCGGCGACGGGAACGCTCAGCTGAGGGGGCCCGGGGTTCGCAGCCACGACGCACGCGCACGGTGTCGCATCGCGCGTCGTGACCGCTGTGCAATCAGGGCCGGTGACGAGCCCAGATCTGCTCGATGATGCCGTCGATCTCGTCCGTCACACCGCCGTCGGACTCGTAGAACGCCACACCGATGCCGGACGGACGGTAGGGCGAGCTTTCCTGTCCGGCATCCTGCCGGTAGGAGACGTTTCCGAACGCGCGAACGTGCGTCGTGCTCAGCTTGAACTCCAGTCGGATCGACTGTCCGATCTCATAGGAATCCGCCGTCTCGACAAAGGCTCCTCGGCGCGACAGACTCGTGAGCGTCCCGATGCGTCGTTCACCGTTGGCGCGGATCCATACGGTCGTCTCGACGGGGACTCGGACCGCTCGCTGGTCGTGCGAGTGATCGGCCTGGGATCGGGCGGCGCCGATGAAGAAGCGGAGGTCCACGTCCTCCACCTGCTCCGTGAGCAGCCAGTCCACCCGGGCCTGTCGCAGGCCCTGCCTGAGAGCCGCGTCCACGGGACTGCCGATCACGAGGCTGCGCAATCCCTTCGCAGCGGATTTCTTCAGGAGCTGCTCTCGTAGAACGGCAAAACGCCGAAGGTCGATCGACGACGGAATGACCACGAGATCAAGGACCGGCTCGTCCTGCTCGATGAAGACGCTCGCCTCGTCGATCCCCTGGACCAGGTGCACGTCCGCTCCGAGTCGCATCATGCGAAGCGCGATCTGCCCGAATGAACCTCGCTCGTCGTCGATCACCAGCGTGCGGGTCTCGAGGGAACGTTTGCGCGCGCTATCGGCTCGGGCGCGAACTTCGACCTGCGACACAGCCTTGGGTCGCGACGCCTCGACCGCCTCGCCCGCCGCGAGAATCAGGTCCACCGTCGACGAATCCCCATTCGATCGAACGGGAGGCCGATTCCCTCCCTGGGGCGCGAGGAAGCGCGTAGCCTCGATGGCGGGTAGCGCGGGCGAGTAGAGAAAGCCCTGGATCTGATCGCAGGCCATCGACCGCAACAGCTGAGATTGGCGCTCACAGTCGACGCCCTCGGCGACGACCTCGAAGCCCAGCGAGTGGGACATCGCGATCACCGCCGAAGCGATGCCCGCCGCGGCCGTGTCGTTCTCGATGCCGCGCAGGAAGCCGCGGTCCATCTTCACGATGTCGAGCGGGAAGCGGTTCAGGTACGTCAGCGCCGAGTAGCCGGTCCCGAAATCGTCGAGCGCCACCCGAACCCCGATCGCTCGGAGATCCCGGAGCGTGAGGGCCGTGGTCTCGTTGTCCGCGAGGATCAGGCTCTCCGTGAGCTCGATCTCGAAGGAGCCCGGCTCCACAGCGTGGCGGACCAGTGCACTCGTGATGACTCGCTGTAAGTCGGATTCAGCGAATTGAACGCTCGAGACGTTCACCGAGACGGGAACGGTCTCAAATCCGGCCTCGCGCCAAACGCGAATCTGTCGACAGGCTTCATCGATGCACCATGCGCCGATCTCGCAGATCAGTCCGCGCTCCTCCGCGACGGGGATGAAGTCCTTGGGACTGACGAATCCGAGCTCGTCGTTGTACCAGCGCAGCAGGGCCTCGAAGCCTGCGACGGTGTTGCTCGCAACCTCGACCTTCGGCTGGTAGTAGAGGCGGAGCTCGTCATTCGCGATGGCCAGCCGAAGACCCTTCTCGAGCTTCCGGCTGTAATCCGCCTGCGCCGTGAAGGCCTGCTCGTAGACCACGAAGCGACCCCGTCCGTTCTGCTTGGCGACGTAGAGCGCGGCGTCCGCGGCCTTGACGAGATCCTCGACGTCGAGGCCGTGATCGGGGAGGATCGCGACGCCCATGCTCCCGCTGCAGGAAATGGTGCGGCCCTCGAAGGGGATGGGCTGCGCCATCGAGGCGAGAATGGTCTGGGCGAGTCGTCGAATCTCGGCGAGATCGGTGAAGCGCATGACGACGATGGCGAACTCGTCGCCGGACAGCCGGGCGACGAATGACTCGCCGTGCCCGGACCGCGCGCTCCACGCCTCTGCTTCGCTCTGGAAGCGATTCGCCATGGTCTTCAGCAACTCGTCCCCGGCGCCGTGGCCAAGGCTGTCGTTGACTTCCTTGAAGCGGTCGACGTCGATGTAGAGCAGGGCGATCGTGCCCTCCACTTCCCGGGCCTTCTGGGTGGCGAGCTTCAGTCGATCGATGAACAGCCGGCGATTGCCGAGGCCCGTCAGGCTGTCGTAGTGGGCGAGCTGCAGGAGCCGGTCGTGACTCCGGCGGTCCTCGGTCACGTCCCGTATGACGATTCCGCGCGCGCCGTCCTCCTTCACGCGCGCCGAGATCAACAGATCGAGCAGCTGGCCAAGCCCGATGCGCAGGATGTGGCGCTGTTCACCGCCATCCGAAAGCAGCAGCCGAATCGGTTCGGGCAGGGTGAGGGACTTGGCCCGGGGCTCATCTCGCCACAGCAGCTTGCGGGCGGTGCCATTCGCGTCGAGGACTCGTCCGTTGTCCCCCACGACCACGACGCCGTAGCCCGCGACCCCTTGCGCCGCTTCACGCGCACGCAAGATCCACTCTTGCTGCCGATGCGCGCGTTCGAGCAGCACGAGTCGCGCGACCAGCAATACGATGAGACCGAGCACGAGGCCCGCAGGAGCCGTCAGCAGGGCGAGGAGCGATTCCGGTGTTAGGAGATTTTGCAAGATCGGGCTCGCGATCGGACGAAGCTTCCGACCCTGGCCTCATCGACTGTCGCTGCAAGCGGATTGAGGGGATTCCAGAGGGGCGGCTGGATCGCGGGCTCCGCCATCGCAACCCTCCCCTATCACACATCGCGGCGACGGCTCCGGGTCCAGGAAGTCCTGCGGGGTGTGCTCGCGAACGTGCCCAAAGAAGTGCGTTTCCCATTTTTCGTGTGGATGGGTGTCGGCCTCGAATCGCTTCCGAGGGAGCAGGTCAGCTTCAAGACACTCGGCAATCTCGACGACGGCGAGACTTCCGCCGGGACCGCATCGACGGCGCGAGGCGAGCGGTCACGAGCCTGTCCCGTCACGGGGCTTCGGACGACTCGTGTACGGGCGTCCACATGGGCACGTTAACAATACCGAGGCAGAATCGGCTCCACTCGCTCCCAGAGGTCATCCGGAACTCGCCACCGTTAATGCTATTCGCTTCTCTTGGACACGGCCTCGCCCTTCTCTGGGGAGGATCGATCGACTCGACCTGACGACGAGTCGATGTCTTGGAATAGACACCTGGACGCCCGGTCCACACCCGTCAGTCCTGGTGCAGGATCTCGAGGTAGCGACTCCGGATCGCGTCGATCTTCGCGTCGAGATTCTCGGCGCTCCAATCGCCCGTCGAGATCGGCGGCAGCACGACTGCTTCGATCGTCGCCGGCCGCACGATCGCCGCATCCTTCGGAAACGCATCCAGCACGTTGCGGAACACGACCGGCACGATCGGCACGCCGGCCTGCATCGCCATGTGGAAGGCGCCCTTCTTGAAACGGCCGAGCTTCGGCGTCGGCGAGCGCGTGCCTTCAGGCGCGATCACGAGAGAACGGCCCTGGCGCAGCGCCTGGACGGCCGGGGCCAACGCGTCGATCGCCGCCGACGTGTCGCTGCGGTCGATGAAGACGACGCCCGCCGCCGCGAAGAGCGGCCCGAAGACGGGATGGCGGCGCAGCTCGAGCTTGCCG
>JANNQH010000702.1:0-3436 GCA_031400655.1 Deltaproteobacteria bacterium
GAAGGACGTCGACTTCGCCGAGCTCTACGACCCGTTCTCTTTCGAGATCATCCGCCAGCTCGAGGCCTTCGGGTTCTGCGGCGAAGGCGAGGGCGGCGACTACGTGATGGGCGGCCGCATCCGGATCGGCGGCGAGCTGCCGGTCGCTACGAACGGCGGCACGCTCTCCTACAGCCATGCCGGCGTCGTCCAGCTCTTGCAAAAGCCGCTCAACGCCGTGCTCCAGCTGCGGGGCGAATTGCCGGCCGAGCTCACGGTCCCGAACGCGAAGGTGGCGCTCGCGACCAACGGCGGATCGGGGGCGCTCTTCTGCGACGTGATGGCGCTCGGATAGGAGCCCGTATGAATCGGCCGCGACCCGGAATCCCGCTTCCGCATCCGACGCCGCTCTCGCGCCCGCATTGGGAGGGCGCAAAGGACGGCAAGCTGCGCGTCCAGCGCTGCCGCGACTGCGGTGTCCACGTCTTCATTCCGCAGCCCTGCTGCACCGGCTGCCTGGGCGCGCGCCTCGAATGGGTCGACTCCTCAGGCCGCGGCACGCTCTACAGCTACACCGTCGTCCATCGCCCTCAGCAACCCGCCTTCGAGGTGCCCTACACGGTCGCGATCGTGCTCCTCGAAGAGGGCTGGCACATGTTGTCGACGCTGATCGACGTCCCGCCGGAGAAGGTCGAGATCGGGATGCCGCTCGAAGTCGTGTTCCACAAGATGAGCGACGAGATCACGCTGCCGCTCTTCCGGCCGCGGGACTGAGGCTAGTCGATCTGTCGCGCCGCATCTCCGACGCAGCGCTTCCTGCCGTTTCCAGCGCCTCTCCGAGTGGCACTCCCAGTGGCCCTCCCCGCGGCCTGAGGCGCGGCCACTCGATCTGGGCGCTCGCGCTCCTCACCGCGGCTTACATCGTCAACTTCATCGATCGCCAGCTGCTCGCGATCGTCGCCCGCGACGTCAAGGCGGAACTCGCGCTCAGCGACACGCAGCTCGCGATCCTGCTCGGACCCGCCTTCGTGCTCTGCTTCACGCTCGCGAGCTTCGTGCTCGCCCGGGTCGCGGATCGCGGCTCGCGCAAATGGGTGCTGACGATCGGCCTCGCCGCCTGGAGCGTGTTCACGGCGGGCTGCGGCGTCGCGACCTCCTTCGCCCAGCTGGCTGGGATGCGCTTCGCGGTCGGCATCGGCGAGGCCACGGGCGCGCCGCCCTCGCAGTCGATGATCGCGGACTACTTCCGGCCCGAGCAGCGCGCCCGCGCGATGTCGGTCTTCGGGCTCGGCATTTTTTTCGGTACGGCGTTCGGCGCGGCGGGAGGCGGACTGATCGCGGACCGCTTCGGCTGGCGCACGGCGTTTCTCGCCGCCGGCGCCCTCGGCCTGCCGCTCGCGCTCTTGATTGGCTGGACCGTGCGCGAGCCCGTGCGCACGGTGGCCGTCGAAGACGTGCCGCAATCCTCCCTCGTCGCCCGCGTGAGCGCCGTCCTCGCGCGGCCGACCTATCGCTGGCTGATGGCGGCGGCCGCCTGTCAATCGTTCATCGGGTACGCGGCGCTCTCGTGGAGCGCGCTCTACCTGCAGCGCGTCTTCGGCATGAGCATGTCGGAATCGGGCGTCGCCTTCGGCCTGATCGCGGGGGGCGCGGGCGCGCTCGGCAGCTTCGCCGGTGGCGTGCTCGCCGACCGCTTCGGGTCGCGCGATCCGCGTTGGTACGGCCGTATCTCGGGGACCGCGTCGCTCCTGGGGGCGCCCTTCTTCGCGCTCTTTGCCCTCGCCCCGAGCGCCGCCATAGCACTCGCCTGCTTCGGCATCTTCTATTTCCTGAATAACGTCTACCTGCCCATCCTCTGGACGCTCGTCCAGGGGCTGGTCCACCCGCGGCTGCGCGCGACCTCGTCGGCGACCCAGTTCGCCGTCACGGGTCTCTTCGGCTACGGCCTCGGATCGATCTCGGTCGGCATGCTCAACGACGCCTTCGCCGCGCGCTTCGGCGACGAGGCGATCCGCTATTCGCTGCTCGTTCCCGCCGTGGTGGGCGCGCTGTCGGGTCCGTGTTTGTTCGCGATCTCCCGCAACATTCGAGCCGACCTGGCGGCGATCGACGCGGAGGTGCGCGGCTGAAGCCGGTGATACGCGATCACCGCGCCGATCCGACGAACCACAGCGTCGCGAGCCGCCGCCGTCGCGCGGACGGGTTCGGGCCGCTTCCATGGGCCAGCCACGGCGAGAAGAAGACGGCGTCGCCGGGCGCGACCGCGGGCACGGCTCGCCACGACGTGTCGAAGAGCTGCTCGAGGGTCTGCGACGCGTCGTAACTATGCTGCCCTGGGACGAGCCCGCTCGTATGCGTCCGACCGAGGACCGCGAAGCCGCCGTTGCATGCGTCGGCGGCGTCGAGGGCGACGACCACGTTGACCCCGCCGAACGCCTCGAGGTCGCGCCGAGCGACGCCGTGCAGGAAGCCGGCGTCCTGGTGGAAAGGGAATCCCGTCCCGTGCACCGGCAGCTTCGGGTTGACCTGGTCGACGACGCAGCAGGGCGAGGCGGTGCCGAGGGACTCGATGACCTCGAGAATGTGCTTGTTTGTCCGCAGCGCGCGGAACGCCGGCTTCGCCTTCGAAGGGGACGTGATCTTGCGCAGCGCGCCGGGAAACACGGCAGGCTCGTGTTTGCGCCCGCTCGCGCTCTGGACCTCGAAGTAGACCCGGCCGACCGCAGCATCCCGGACGAAGGACGCCGCGACCGTCTCGAGCTCGTCCGTCGCTTGATGAAGCGCTGCCACGGACGACGCGTCCAGGAGAGACCGCAGGACGACCCAGCCCTCGTTCGCGTAGGACGCGACATCGACCTCGATCTCGACCACCCGGCCGCTCCTCCCCATAAACGCGCGCGATCGCCCCGGAATCGCGGGCCGAATCAGACCGAGGCTACGTCCGAGCGCCGATCAGCGCCGGTCCGTCGCCGGAATGTCCTTCGTCTTGATCACCTTGAAGGTCGCCTGCATCAGCGGATTGGCGAGCAGCGTCCGGATCAGGATCTGGCCGTGGGCGTAGCCCTGGGTGCTGATCCAGTTCTGCGTGCCGGGGTCGCCGTCCGCGGCATAGATCCGGAAGGCGCCGTCCGCGTCCTTCACGACGTGGCGATTCGAGATGCCCACCTTGTGATGGCGGTAGTCGCCGCTCTCGAGGTAGCGGGTCAGGATCTGGAGATTCCAGTAGCGGCACGGCACGTCGTGGCCCATCACGACGATCACTTCGTCGGGGGCGAGCTTGAAGGTTCCGCCGATGTACTGGATCCCCGGGCCCGGCAGATTGTTGCGCACGAGCTTGGGATCGATCATCGCCGCGAGCTCCTGCGGCGTGTACTGCTCGGAGGACTCCTCGTCGAGGATCAGCTCGCCGTCCTCGATCCGCGTCATGCTGCCCTTGCGCTCGCTCGTCCCGCCGTCG
>JANNQH010000703.1:0-1889 GCA_031400655.1 Deltaproteobacteria bacterium
GCATACTGGCGGGCCAGCTCGTAGCGGACCTCGATGATCTCGCGCTCGAGCTCGAGGGTGCGGGGGGTCAGCAGGCCGCCGTCGGGACGGTGGTTATAGGGGCGGCCAGCCTGCTGCGGGAGGACGGGCACGATGCGCTCGGGATGCAGCTCGACCGTCGCCGTCGCGTCCGCCACGTCGGCGACGATCTTGAGCGCGGTCCAGAGTCCCGTCACCCGCGAGAGCGCGATCGCGTGGCGTCCGAGGTCGAGGGCCTCGGCGGGATCGCCGGGGTAGAGCAGCGGGACGTGCATGTCGGAGAGCACGCCCGCCGACGAGGACGGCACGGTCGAGCTCTTCGCCGCCGGATCGTCGCCCACGATCGCGACGGCACCGCCGTGCATCGAGGTGCCGGCGTAGACCGCGTGACGGAGCGCATCGCTCGCGCGATCGACGCCCGGAGCCTTGCCGTACCAGAGGCCGACGATGCCGGCATAACGACAATCGGGCTGGGCGGCGGCGAGCTGAGAGCCCATTACGGCGCTGGCCGCGAACTCTTCGTTCATCGCCGGTCGACAGATGATCGGAAGCTCCGGAGCGAGGCGCGCCGCGCCGGCAACCGCGCGGTCGTAGCCGCCGAGCGGCGAGCCGGGATAGCCCGACACGAAGGCCGCCGTCTCGAGACCGTTCCGGCGATCGACCCGCAGCTGCTCGAGGGGAAGTCTTGCGAGGGCCTGGATCCCGGTCAGGAAGACGCGGCCCTCGTCGGCCAGGTAGCGATCGTCAAGCGCATATTCTTCCGGCGGCTTCATGGACGTCTTTCCCCTGCGCTCGCGACGGAATGGCTCGCGACCAGCCCCGTCGCCCGGAGCGTGCGATCGATGCCGGCATAGACACTCCGCTCGACGCGGAACGTCACGTGGCCGCCCTGGTACCAGACGATCTCGGGCTCATCCCAGTGGCGCCAGAGATCGCGCACCTGATCGGGCGCGACGAGTCGATCTGCCACGGCGCCGAATAGCATCCGACCCTCCTTCGGCACGCGCGGCGCGAAGGTCAGCGGCGAGACCACGCGCAACACCTCTCGCGCACGCTCGAGCGAATAGCCGCGCTGCCGCGCCTCACTCAACTTCCGGGGCACCGCATGCCGCTCCAGCATACGCGGAATGTCGACGAGCGGAATCCCCGCGATCAAGCACGCAAGATCGTCGATGAGCCCTGCGTAGACCGACGTCGTGTAGCCGCCGAGCGAGATCCCGAGCGCGCCGATCGGCCCGGGCTCCTGCGCGCGGATCCAGCCGAGCAGCCGGCGGATATCCCAGACGGCCTGCGCTTCGGCGTGGAGCGTGTCGATCACGTCGAGGCCGAGGAAGCCCGTACCCGAATGAACGCTCCGCTTGCGCGGGCCGTGAAGCGGAAGGACGGGAATCAAGACATTGAGTCCCAGACGCGTGAAGAAGCGCGCGAAGACGCGGACGTCGATCGCGGCGTGGCCCATGCGGTAGCCGTTGGTGCACACGAGCCACGGGCGGCCGGCACCGCCCTGCCGCAAGACATAAGCGTAGGCATCGTGACAGGTCGCATAACCGAGCCAGCGCTCGCGCCCCGGCTCACCTTCGCGAGGCGCATAGCCGCTCTCGAAGCGGAGCACCTCGATCGTCTGCCCCGCAACCCGACGAGTGCTGATCTCGGGTTCTGGTAGCTCGGGCGGGGCAACATGATAAGTGTCGGGCTTCTCGAGGTAGCCCTGGCGCTCTAAGAACTCGTGGCAGCGATCGAGCTCTGCGACCACCTGATCGACATCGCCGTCGACGGCGAAGCGCGAGCCGTTCGCCAGCTCGAAGCCGAGGATCACGTCGTCCAGGGCGATCTTGGCGGCCAGCTTGAAGGTGGGTCGTGGAACGGGAACC
>JANNQH010000704.1:0-1516 GCA_031400655.1 Deltaproteobacteria bacterium
CGAGTCGGCGACCAAGAGCCTGGCGCCGTCGGTCGAGGCACTGCGCGCCGAGCACGGGAACTACCAGATCCTCTCGCCCGACGAGGCGGTGGCGGCGATCCGGAAGAACGGTGCGCTGATGCTGCAGCCGCTCTGCGGCGGTATGCCGATCGAGTACGCCTGGGAATCGCTCGAGACGATCGCCCGCGATGTGTTGCCGCGGGTTCGCGCGTAGCGGACGGGAGGTCTCGGGATGGCAGAACGTTGGCGGCGGTGCAGTGCGTGTAAGAAAGACATCGCGCTCTCGGCGGTGTACTGGGTCTGCAGCGTCTCGACCTGCAATCGCGCCCGCACGGCGCTCGTCTTCTGCTCCGTCGACTGCTGGGAGATCCACCTCCCGACCGAGCGCCACCGCGAAGCCTGGGCGGTCGAAGCGCGCGCACCGAAGGTCCCCGACCCGTCGGAAGGGGTGGTCCGCATGCGCACGACTTCGGGACATGGGCCGGTCGCGAACTCGGGCAGCTCGCCGAAACCGGCCGCCGGGGCGGCGAGGCCGGGAAGGCCGGCGGCTTCGCGAAGCCCGTCCGTCTCTGCCGACGAGGAAAAGAGCAGCCCCTCCGACGTCCTGGTCGTGGCGAGCAAGCTCAAGCAGTACATCCGAGAGGGCTCCGGCTACAACACGTCGGATCGGGTCATGCTCGTCCTCTCCGACGTCCTCCGGAAGCTCTGCGACGAGGCGATCCGCGGGGCACGCCGCGCCGGGCGGGACACCGTCGTCGACCACGACCTGCCGCCGCCGCGCTGAACACCACCGAACGAGTCGACGACACCGGAACTTCGACGTTCACCCTGTGGGGGTAGGCTAGTCTCCGCGCGGGTTCGGTCGCATCGGTTGGTGTCGGCTGGTGTCGGACCTCGAGGAGGCAGCGAGTGGCAGTTCGCAGGCAAGTCGCCCGCGGTCGTCGCAACGTGGAGCGCGCAGCGCGCGCCGTCCGCGAGCAGGCCGTGCGCGCCGGTGGCCAGGCCTCGAAGGCCACGGCGAAGGCGACCGCCCGGGCCAAGGACCTCGCCCGCCGCGCCCGCGACGGCTCGGTCGCCCGCGTCCTCGACCTGCGCGACCAGGCGCGGGACAAATTCGTCAGCGTCGATCCGCCCCATTTGTGCTTCGTGATGAGCCCGCGGCGGCCGATACGGCGTGTCGTGATGCGGGATACCTTGCGGATCGCGACCTACAACGTCCATCGCTGGCAGGGCGGCAATGGTCGCTCCGAGCCGGACGTGGCTCGCGCGGGCTACGTGATTTCCGAGCTCGACGCCGACGTCATTGCGCTCCAGGAGGTCCTGCGGCCGTTCGCGGCCTCGAGCCTCGACGGCGCCTTTGCGGAGCGCGACGGCCAGGATCCGCTCGGGCTGCTGTGCGATGAGCTCGACCTGCATCTGGCCT
Organism: Deltaproteobacteria bacterium; assembly: GCA_031400655.1. GTDB lineage: Bacteria > Myxococcota_A > UBA9160 > UBA9160 > UBA4427 > UBA4427. The sequence continues at coordinate 1,424 of JANNQH010000704.1, forward strand.
TTGCCGTGACCCGACAGCATCGCCGCGGCCAGCTCGGCAACGCAATCCTGTCCCGCTACCCTATCACCGCGATCTCCGTCCTCGACATCTCCT
>JANNQH010000705.1:0-1679 GCA_031400655.1 Deltaproteobacteria bacterium
ACTTCCTCGAGCTGGCACGCGAGCGCGCCAAGGGTGACCGGGAGGATCTCGTCAGCGTGGTGGCGCGCGCGCAGGTCGATGGGACACCGCTGACGCCCCATGCGCAGGCCTCGTACTACCTGCTTCTCATCGTGGCCGGCAACGAGACGACGCGCAACGCGATCAGTGGCGGCGTGCACGGGCTGATCGAGAACCCCGCCCGCTGGGACGAGCTCGCTGCGAACCCGTCCCTCGCGCGCGACGCCGGCGAGGAGGCACTCCGCTGGTCGTCGCCCATCGTCCAGATGGCGCGCACCGCGACCCGCGACGTCGAGCTCCACGGCCAGAAGATCAAGCAGGGCGACACACTGGTCTGCTTCTACCCCTCGGCGAACCGCGACGAGCGCGTCTTCGCAAATCCCTACGAGTTCCGCCTCGACCGGCGGCCCAATCCACATCTCTCGTTCGGCATCGGCGAGCACTTCTGCGTCGGCGCCCACCTCGCCCGGATCGAGATCCGCTGCATGCTGCGGCGGCTCGCTGCCCGCTTCGAACGCTTCGAGCCGGCGGGCCAGCCCGAACGGCTGCGGGCCAGCTCGGTGGGCGGCTTGAAGACGCTGCCGGTTCGTTATGCCTTCAAGCGGAAAAGCTGAAACAGCATGAATCAGTCAATCGATCTCGGACTCAACGGCAAGGTCGCGCTCGTCACGGGCTCGGGCGCCGGGATCGGCCGCGGGATTGCGGGCTGGTTCGCGCGGGCGGGCTGCCGGGTGGCGGTGAACGACATCGATGCGGTCGGAGCCGAGGAAACGGTGGCACGGATTCGCGCCGCGGGTGGTGAGGCAAAGGCATTCGTCGCGAACGTGCGCGACGAGCAGGCCGTGGGCGAAATGGTCGCGCGGGTTCGCCGGGAGCTCGGCGGGCTCGACGTCGCGGTCAACAATGTCGGGATGAATGCGGGGCTGCCGGCGACGCCGTTCATCGAGTTCAAGGGCGACGACTTCCGCGCCGTCGTCGAGCAGAACCTGATCGCTACGGCCCTCTGCTGCATCGCCGAAGCGCGGACGATGGTCGAGCAGGGTCGCGGCGGCGTGATTCTCAACGTCACGTCGGGCGAAACGACGCGCCCGGCGATCCGGCTCGCGCCCTATGGCGCCGCGAAGGCCGCGATCAATCATATGACCCAGACGATGGCGGTGGAGCTCGGCCCCCATGGAATCCGCGTCAACTCAATCGCCCCGGGCACGACGCTGACGGAGCAGGTCAAGCAGACCTTTCCCGAAGCCCACGTTGCGGCGGTGCTCGAATCGATCCCGCTGCGGCGGATGACGGAGCCGGAGGAGCTCGGAAGGCTGGCGCTTTATCTCGCGTCGGACCTCGCCCGCTGCGTCACGGGGCAGTTCATGCTGGCGGATGCGGGGGCGTTTCTTTCGCGGAGCCGGCCGGCAATGCCGCCGGCGGCACCGGTGGCTGGGCGTTAGGCAACGACTGCGCGCTGCTCGGCCGAGCCCCTCATCGATCGACTGCTCGGCCCGCCGCCGTCGACCTGCCGCGCCCCATCGCGCTCTACCCAAGATTCCCCCCGAGCGGCCGGCGCGTCGTGTTAGGATCATGCTCGGGGTGAGGGTTGGGCGGGAGCCAACCCGATGCAATTCATGATGATTCGAGCTGCGCTGGCGGCGGTTCTGCTCTTCCCCGCG
>JANNQH010000706.1:0-9114 GCA_031400655.1 Deltaproteobacteria bacterium
GCCGAGATACTCGTCGGGACTGGTTCAACCGGAGGTGTGGCACAAGGTGCAAGCCTGATCAGCCTTGCGGCGTTTGAACCGGTGGGCGAAAAAAGCTGGCTGCTCGAAGCTCGCGCGCAGGAGCGGCACGGAGAACTGCTCGTACAGGGCCCGCGACAGTGTGTCGTAGCGCTTCGAGAGATTGCGGCCGAAGTAGACGGAGAGCTCGAAGCGCTGGCCCCGCAGCGGCGCAAGCGAGCGCTGGATCAGCTCTTCCATCTGTTCGGAGACGATGCGGACGACCGGCGAGAGACGCAGGTCCTGGAGGGTCTCGACGGTGGGCAGCGGCCGGTGACCCCGGGCGGCGGCGAGCAGCGAGACGTAGTAGCCCACGGTCTGATAACCGTAGGTCCGGCAGAAATTGTAGACCCGGACGCCGCGGCGACCGGCCCATTCGCCGCCGACGAGGTAGTCCTTGGCGGCCACCACCGTCGCCCCTTTGAGAGCGAGCGGCCAGCGCTTCACGTTCTCGATCACGATGATCGACTTCAACCCGAATCCTCAGGCGGCTCGAGCACGAGCATGTTGCCGTCGTAGGTGAGCACACCGAGCAGGATCGCATTGATCAGTCGCTGCACCGGCACCCAGTAGATGTGCTTCTGGAACTGCGGATGTGTCTCGGCCGGATCCGCGATCCGCACCGTCCGCTCCTCTTCATCCCAGCCCGAGAGCACCACGAAATGCCCGGTCGGGCCCCCGCGGATGTCGTCGTCTTCGAGCGTATCGACACCGAGCTCACGGGAGCTCGAGTAGAGATACGTCGAGGAGAGCCCCGTCAGGATCGGGCGCTCGTCCTGCAGCCATTGGCGCAGGAGCCCCGTCGTCAGATCGACCATCGCGAGCTCGCCGCCGAGCTCGAGGTATTCGACATAGCAGCTCGTCGCGACCGAGAGCCGGGGGTCGTTCTTGGCCCGCTCCTGCTGCACGAGCTTGTCGATCAGGTCGCAGCTCTCGCCGTGGAACCAGGTCGGGTCGAAAACGGTCAGGTTGTAGGTGTACATGAGCGCGCGATAGCCGCGTTTCAGGGCGTGGATCGCGAGGTTCGCCGCGAGGGTGCCCCCCGTCTCCAGCTGGGGCACCTCGGCGATCACGTCCTCGAGCGACTCGACGTCCCCGTAGTAGCGATAGACCGCCTGCAGGCAGGTCGGACCACACGTCGAATCGTCGGGCTGACGTTCGATCTCGAGGTCGAGGCTCTGGCGGGTCGAGGAAGGCGGAGGCATCGGCGCGTGGGTCTCCGAGGTCGCGAAACGGGCGGAGAGTAGGACTGGGCATGCAGGAGGCAAGTGGCGAACGAGCTCGTGCGCGCGTAGGCGAGGCAGCGAAGCTGATTGGCGGTTCGGCGTCCGATGGACTGAAAATCGGGAATTCATTCCGGATCTTCAAGAATCGAGTCGTCGGTCGGTCCGGGGATTCCCGTTGGGCTTGCCGGAGACTCACGCCACCCGCGGCCGCCCCTTCGTCAACGCCTGCGCGTCCTTGCCTACCGGCCAGGGCTGATGCTCCCTGTAGTCGTCCATCTTCGTGTGGCCCTCGGCGATCTTGCCTGCCACCGCGTCGTAGACCCGCCAGTGCATCGTCGACCCGAAGAGCGGCTGCGACTCGACGGAGAGGACCCGCAGCTCACCCTCTTCGAAGCCGCACTGCGGCTGGATCGCGCGCAGCAGCTGCTCGCCGTTCAGATGGCCGTCGCCGAAGTTCCAGCCGAGGATCGTGCCGCCGATGAGCTCACCCTCGTGCCACTCGTAGTCGTCGATGTTGTCGACGGCGCGCGGCAGGGCCTCGAGCAGCGGCCGCCCCTGGAAATGCATGAAGCGGCTGACGAGCATCATCGTCTTCGCGAGCTCGAGCTGGGTGGCGTCGGGGATCAGCTTCTCCATCTGCTCGACGGCGGTGCCGCTCGCCTTCTTCAGCTTGTCGAGCTTCTGGATGCAGCCGTTCTTCTTGAAGAGCCAGACGTTGTAGGCCCAGTTGCCCGCGTAGTACCGCATCGACGGCAGGAACGAGACCCGCGACGGGACCAGGTTGCCGAAGGTCGGCACAACCGCCAGCGAGAAGAGCAGTGCGCCGAGCAGGATCGGCATCTGCGTCATGTCGACGACGGACGCCTCGGGATGGAACCAGAACAGGAACCAGCCACCGTAGATCATCAGGATGTTCCACTCGACGGGCATGCCGTTTGGATTGTTGATACCGATGAAGCCGTGGAAGCCGGTGAAGAGGATGCAGCCGGCGAGGAGCAGAAGGTTGTTGTCGGTCGCGCCGGCGACGAGCAGGATGATCGGGATCGAGAACTCCGACGCGTGTCCGAAGGCCGCCATGACTTTCGCGAAGGGCGACGGGCGCAGGTCGTCGGGGAAGCTCGTGAATAGGCTCTTCTTGAGGAATTTCGGGAAGAAGGGCCCGTTGTTCATCATGAACATGATCACCGAGGGAAAGTGGCTGTTCCACTTGGAGACGGCGGCCCAGATCCAGATGAAGGACCAGGTGATCTTCGCGCCCGAGAGCCAGAGATCGTTCGCCGCGGCGAAGGTCATGCAGCCGACCACGACCCAGTAGTGCTCGGAGCGCGCAACGAGGAAGAGCGTCTTGTCGAGCACGCCATTCACGGCGACCAGCACGAAGCACGGCAGCAGGAGCGTCGGAGTCACCTCGGGTTGGACCAGGACCCAGAGCAGCAGCACCTGGTTCAGGGCGTAGAGTCCGACGTCGAGCAGGTTGCGCGTGTCCCCGCCGATCAGCGGAGCTCCGCGGAAGAGCGGGAGCTTCGTCGTGCCCGGCCGTGCGAAGTGGCGGTATCCGCCGAACCACGGATCGAAGCGCGCGTTCATCGGTCCCCAGCCGCAGCCGAAGCCGAAGAGCTCCCAGCACATCGACCAGACCATCGCCTTCTTGAACGCCTCGTTCGTGAAGGCCCAGTCGCCGATTGCGAAGAAGCCCGGGTAGTCGGCGTTGAAGCTGCACCAGAACGCCCAGGCGCCGATCAGGACGAAAAGGTACTTCGCCCAGTAGAGCGCCATCACGCTCGGGCGGTTCGGGCTCGAGTTCGCCCAGGTCCGACAGACGAGGCGAACCCGTTCCGGAAACGGGGCGTCGAGGATGCGTCGGGGGTCGTACGGCGGAAGGTCGGCGTGGGCGGTGGTCATGGCGAGCGATGATAAACCGGGCGAATCGCGTTGCGCGAGACAAAAATCGCAGGCGGGCCGTTGATCCCGCTCACCCGATCCGGGGGAGCAGTCGCGGCGTGCGTTCGAGATACGCGCAGAACGCGGGATCACTGCCCCATCGCCGGCGGGCCCGCGCCTCGAGCAGCGGGATGCCACTGACCCGCGTCAGCAGCACGAAGACGAAGAACGGCGAGACGAGCGTCACCCGCTGCCAGCCGACGAGCGCCGGCCAGGCGATGAGGGCGACCCCGCTCCAGAGCACGATCTCGCCCAGGTAGTTCGGATGCCGGCAGCGGCCCCAAAGACCGGTCGTGATGAATCGTTCGCAGTTCGCCGGATCGGTGCGAAAGGCCTGCTTCTGGCGATCGGCCACGACCTCGAGCGCGAAACCGGCGAGCCAGACGAGGACGCCGAGCGCATCGAACGCCCCGAGCGGTGGGCGCGCCGCCGAGCTGATCGCCGCGATCGCGCAGCCCGCCGTCAGTGCCACCCACAGACCCTGCAGCATGAAGGCCAGCAAGAAGCGCCCGAAATCGAGCTTGATCGCATCGAAGCGGGGATCGCGGCCCGAGTCCTGGATGCGCGCAAACAGAAAGCTCCCGAGGCGGATCGCCCAAACCGCGATCAGCCCGGCGAGCAGCCATGCGCGCGCGTCGGGCTCGCCGAGCGCGAGCGCCAAGGCGACGACGGAGAGATAGGTCGCGCTGCCCGTCAGGTCGTAGAACTTTTCCGTCTGCCGTGCCCAGGCCGGGACGAATGCCAGCGCGTTCAGCGCGAAGGCGAGGGCGACACACACGGCGAAGACCGGCAAGCCGAAGGCCCGCGCCCCGCCCTGGCTCCCGGCCCAGGCGAGCGCACCGCCGACCGCGAAGACTATCGGCAGCGCGACGAGTGCCGTCCGATTCAAGCGATCTTCCGATTCAAGCGGTGGGCCGGTGGACCGGCGCTTCGAAGGTTCCGAAGAGCTTGTCGTAGAACATCGTCAACGTCGCGTAGTTGCCTTGGTTCATGTCGACGTGGTGGGCCGCGTGAACGCCGGTGATGTAGTCGACAACGGTGAAGGGGAAGCGGGCCGGCAGGCTCGTGTAGACGTGATTCAGGGTATTCAGCTGCGTGAAGATCAGCGTCGCGATCACCATCGAGAAGGCGTTCAGCGTCGTGCCCGTGGCCGCCGCCACGATCGGGATCGAGCCGAGGAAGAGCGCCAGGCCGATGAAGGTCTCGAGCGGGTGGACGTAGAGCGCGTCGATGTAGGTCGGCTTGCGGGCCTGGTGGTGGAGCGAGTGGACCTTGCGCAGCAGCGTGCCGTGGAAGAGGAAGCGGTGGGTCAGGTAGTACATGAAATCGAATACCAGCAGGACCGCCATGATCTCGACCGCATGGCGCCAGAGCGGGCGCGCGTCGAAGCTGATGCAGAAGGGCAGGATCGTGAGATAGAAGGCGAGATTCGTGTAGATGCCGGCGTTGTTGCTGGCCTTCACGGCGTCGCGAAAGGGGCTCTTCTCGAGCTTCGTCTTGTCGACGACCTGATTGATTTCACGCATCTGCGCGAAGGCCGGGACGCGGAAGACGAGGAATTTGAGGGCGATGCTCGTGGCGACAAGCACGCCGAAGAAGGCGAGGGCGGCTTTCCAGTCGTAGGTCATATCGGGGTTCCTCTCGTGATTCGGGAGATCGCTGTCATGCGTTCGCCGTCAGCGGCTCGCAGTCAAATGGGCGGCGAGGCGCGCCGCGTCGCGGGATCCGAGTCGAACGCGGAGTCTTGCGGCGAGCCGAGCGAGCTCTTCGGCGCCGCTCGCGCGGGGATCGTCGAGCTGCGCCCCGGCCGCCGTGCCGTCGAAGGCGTCCGACAGGATCTCGCCTTCGAGCTCGAGGGCAGAGTAGATCCGCCGCGCACCGCGTTCGAGCGCCGCGAACGCCTCGGCGTCGAGCAGCGTCTTCCACGCCTGCTCGAGCGCGTCGAGAGCGCCCACCGAGTCCTCGATCAGCCGTGTCCCGCGCTCGGTCAAGCGCACGATCACACCGCGGCGATCGACAGGATCCGCATCGCGGCGCAGATAGCCGAGGGACTCGAGGTCCTGGGCGGTCGCACTGATCGCCTGGCGGCTCACGCAGTGGAGCTTCGCCAGGCGGTGGAGGCGCGCGCCGGAGGGGCCGATCAGGGTCAGGATCTGGCCGTGGGAGAGCTTGAGACCTGCGTGACCGCGCTCGCCGGTTGCGCGCATCAGGGTCTGCTCGACGTGGGCCGCGAAAATCGGAAGCATGCCGGCGGAGGCGCGCGCGGCGCCCGCTTGCGCGACGGCGGCCTTGCCGTTTCGGCGCGGCGTCAAGTCGAGGCCCTGGACGAGGGTCGCGAGGGCTTCGCTGAAGCGTCGATAGTCGGCGTCGCCGACATGGCGCGCATGGTCGGCCTCGATCTCGCGCAGATGGGCGACCGCATCGCGCACCAACCGCTCGCCCGCCTCCGTCAACACCGGCCATTTCGCGCGGCGATCGCGCGGATCGCTCTGACGCGCGAGATAGCCGGCCCGCTCGGCCAGGTTCACGAGCTGACTCGCCGCCTGGGGGCTGATCGCGAGCTCCCGGGCGAGCTGCGAGAGCGGGCGGGGCTCGCGGGCAACAAGCGTGATCAGGACGCCGAAGCTCGGCCGCAGGTCGCGGTGGCCGCAGGCGTCGACGAGGTGGTTCATCAGGCGATGCTGCAGGTCGCGGGCGACTGCGATCAGGTGGCGGGCGAGGTTGTCGCGGTAGCGCGGCCAGGCGTCGATGCCCGGGCCAGGTGCGTCCGGTGCGTCCGGTGCGTTGGTGGGGATCGATCGGGCGGAGCTCGCTCGCGGCATGGCGCCACTTTAAAGAGAAACAGGCGATCTTTCAAGCTTGCTTGACAAGTTGGTACAGAAAGGTTGATGATGGCCTCGGTTCGGGGTCCCAGGGGGCTCCGGGCCGTCCCCGATCATCCCCGAATCCCGGGTCCCGCGACCCGAGGAGGCGCGCGTGCTCACGATCTACCACTCCCCCCGCTCCCGTTCGATGCGGGTCGTCTGGCTCGCCGAAGAGCTCGGGCTCCCTTACCAGGTCCGAACGCTGGAGATGTTCAGCGACGCCATGAAGACCAGCGCCTACCTGGCGATCCACCCGCTCGGCAAGGTCCCTGCGATCGACGACGACGGCTTCGTGCTCTGGGAGACGACCGCGATCCTGTCCTATCTCGTCGGGCGCTACAGCGACGGGGCGCTGCTCCCGCCGCGGGAGAGCCAGGCGGGCGCCCGGGCGATCCAGTGGATGGATTTCGGCGAGAATCCGCTGACCGTCATCATGGGCGAGGTCGCGGCCCACGCCGGGCCGATGCCCGAGAAATGGCGCGTTCCTGCACTGGTGAGCCGCGGCCGCGAGGTTGCGCCGTCGCTCATCGCGGTCGTCGAGCGAGCGCTCGAAGGCCGCTCCTACATTCTCGGAGACGTATTCAGCGTGGCGGACATCATGCTGGGCTTCGGGCTCGGGATCGCGCGCTACCTCGAATTCGTGAATGACGCGACGCCGCGGACTCGCGATTACCTCGAGCGGCTGATGGCGAGAGCGGCCTATCAGCGGGCGGTCGTCGTCTGACGTTCGGGTCCATTCGATCGATCTTCGCTGCGGCCCGGGGCAGCTCGCCCAGCGCCCGGATCAGCGGCAAGCTCGAGGTCCTCGTCAACAACGCCGCCGTTCTCCACATCACTCCGCTCGAGGAGACGAGCGTGGCCGCCTACTCGTCGACGAAATGGGGACTTCGGGGTCTCACGAAATGCGCCGCCCTCGAGCTCGGCAGCGACGGGATCCGCGTCAACACCGTCTGCCCCGCCGGCGGAAGCGACGAGATGACCGCCCCCTGGCGAAAGCCGGGCTCGAAGGACACCTCGGGCTACATGGACAAACGCCCGCTCCCGCGCCGGGGCACGGTCGAGGAGATCGCCGCCATGATCCTTTTCCTGGCCTCCGACGAGTCCTCGTTCTGTACCGGGGGCGATTTCCCGGTCGACGGCGGGCATTCCTGCGGCAGTCGGCTGCCGAGCCGGATCCCGAAGCTGGGGTAGGTCCGGGGTCGCGGGCTCTTGCCGCCCTTTTTCCGGTCCCGGGGCGATTCCGGGGTCGATTGACCTGGGGGAATGTCCGATAGAACGGGTCGACCGGCACTTTTTTGTGACGGGCCAGTCAACCCGCGGCGGTGATGCATGACCCAGGAAACGTCGATCGACGGCCCGAAGCGAGATTCCGTCTCTCTTCTGCTCGTCGTGGAGGACGATCCGACCGCCAATCGCCTGGTCGAGGTCCTCTCCCGTCCGGACGGCCTTCGCTATGCGATCACCCGCGTGCTGCGCGTCGAGGATGCGCTCCGGCTGCTCCAGGAGACGCCCTTCGACGCGATGCTGCTCGACATCTCCCTCCACGAGGGAGCCGGTCTCGATTCCCTTATGCGGGCGAGCGCCGCCACTCGCATCGTCCCGGTCGTCGTCTTGACCTATCAGCGAGACGAGGCCACGACCCTCAAGGCCGCGCGGGCAGGTGCGCAAGACTGCTTATCGCGAGGCGAGGTCACGCCCGAGCTGATCTCGCGCACCATCATCCATGCGATCGAGCGTCACAAGATCCTCCAGGACCTGACCGAGGCGAAGCAGCGCCAGCGCTTCCTCGCGACCCACGACACCCTGACCGAGCTGCCCAACCGTTATTCGTTCATGCAGCAGCTCGGCCCCATGATCCACGCAGCGAAGCGGCGCGGGACGAAGCTCGCCGTCTTGTTCTTCGACCTCGACGGATTCAAGGCGATCAACGACAACCTGGGCCACACCGTCGGCGACGAGCTCTTGACCGACGTCGCGAGGCGCCTGAGAAAAGCGATCCGCAAATGCGACCTGATCGCGCGCATCGGCGGCGACGAGTTCCTCGCCGCGATCCAGGACGTCGAACACGACGACACCCCGCAGAAGGTCGCCGACGCCATCCGCAAGGAGATCGAGAAGCCCTACCACCTCGACGGCCACGAGTGCTGGATCAGCGCCAGCGTCGGGATCTCGATCTTCCCGCGCCATGGAGAGCAGGCCGAGGGCCTGATCCAGAGCGCCGACACTGCGATGTACCAGGCCAAGGGCTCGGGCAAGAACCGTGTCTGCGTGTTCAGCGACGAGATGAACGAGCGGTCGATCGAGCGCTTCGAGCTCGTCTCGGGTCTGCGCGAGGCGGTCCACAGCGGGCAGCTCCAGCTGATGTTCCAGCCCCAGGTCAGCGCCGCGACCGAGGAGATCATCGGCGTCGAGACGCTGGTGCGCTGGCACCATCCGACGCGCGGGATCGTTTCGCCGGCGAACTTCATCGGCGTCGCGGAGGACGCGGGCGTGATGGTGCAGCTCGGCGAGTGGGTGCTGCGCAGCGCCTGCGAGGCGGCGGTCGCCTGGGCTTCGCATACCCACGCGCGGGTCGCGGTGAACCTTTCGGGGCGCCAGCTTGACCATCCCGACTTCCCGGAGCGCGTGAAAAAGATCCTCGCGGAGACCGGACTCCCCGCCTCGCGCCTCGAGCTCGAGCTCACCGAGTCCCTCGCGACCTCCGAGGCCGCGATGCGAACCATCGGCGAGCTGCGGGCCCAGGGCATTCGGGTCGCGATCGACGATTTCGGAACGGGCTATTCGAGCTTGACGCTGCTCAAGCGCCTCGACGTCGACATGCTGAAGATCGATCAGTCCTTCGTCCGCGGTGCGGCGCAGACCGACCCCGACCGAGTCATCCTCGCCGCGATCATCCACATGGCCCGGGGCCTCGGCCTCGACGTGATGGCGGAGGGCGTCGAGAGCCCCGATGAGATGCGCACTCTGCTCGCACGCGGCTGCAACTTGATGCAGGGCTATCTCTTCTCGAAGCCCGTCGACAAGAA
>JANNQH010000707.1:0-2484 GCA_031400655.1 Deltaproteobacteria bacterium
GTTCTGGCGGGGGGCGGTGACGATCAAGGTCATGCGGCGGATGAAGGCCGAGGGGCATCCGATCTCGGACGAGATGCTCGCGAACCATTTCCCGGTGCCCTACATGCGGGAGCTGCTGGCGCGCTAGCTTCCGGGAGCGCCAGCCGGCGATCCCATTGCCGGCTTCCGAAGCCGACTGCGCATGCCGCAGTCCTCGAGGAGGATTCGAAATGGGTCTCGCTCATCCGATCGCCGGCTATACCCACGTGAACATCCTGGTCAACGACCTCGCCGCTGCCCACGATTTCTACATCGGGAAGCTCGGCTTCAGCGTGCTCCCGCGGCCCGACTTCGGGGGATTCGCGGGCGCCTGGTACCGGATCGGCAGCCTCCAGCTCCACCTCTCGGTCGTGAAAGAAATGCCCGACCTGAAAGGCGGCTTCCCCCACATCGCGCTCTTCATTGAGTCCGCCCGCTTCAACGAGACGATCGACGCCTTGAAGAGCGTGGGCGTGCCGTTCGTGATGGACACGATGTCGCGCGTGGATTTCGGGGTCCCGGTGCGCGCGGCGTTCTGCAAGGATCCGTCGGGCAACGTCGTCGAGCTGACGGACGTCGGACCGCTGGCCTAGCGCGCCGCACGCATGAAGCGCCGGGACTTCGTCAAACAGATTGGAATCGCGGGTGGGCTGGCCGCGCTCCCCTGGCATGGAGCCCTGGCAGCGGACTCGACCGCATCACCCCCTCCCCGCCCGTCGGGCAACGACGAGCGAAAGGATCCGGCCGCGCTCTCGGCAGACGACAATGACCCCGGCGCCGCCGGCGAAGCCTGGCAAGAGCTCGTCGAAGTTCTCCGAACCTGCGACCGCTCCTTCATCGACGGTCAGCGAGGCCGATTCGACGACGCCGAGATGGCTTACGGCTATCGAAACCTCGCCCACATCGTCATGTTCGCGACCCAGCTCTACCTGTACGGCGACCCGGAATCGCCTGTATTCATCCCCGTTCAGGACGCGCCCATCGAGAAGACGCTCGGCGGCAATCCCGACGTCCTCTACTCCTTTGCGCCGGTGCGCGGAGATCGCCGCTACCGGATCACGGGCCGGCGGGGCGACGAGGCGTACCTCGCCTTCACGCTGCATCGCGGAACCCGCGGCTCGGGCTTCCAGCAGTTCTTCCAGAGCCATCTGAATCAGCACGCGTTGAAGACCGATGCGAACGGCAACTTCGAGGTGATCGTCTCCCCGAAGCGCGAAGGGGAGAACTGGCTGCAGTCGAGCCCCGACGCGACCGAGGTCTATGCGCGCGTGTACCTGTTCGACCCCGATCGCGACCGGCCCGCGCGATTCCGCATCGAGTCCCTCGATACGCCCCTGCCACGGCGACTCGGACGCAATGACGTTGCCGAGCGACTCCGGCAGATGACGCAGATCATCCAGGACTTGACCCGGGCCATGCCTCAGCCCTTGAAGAATCCGAATCAGGTCGGTGATTTGTGGCAGGTCGAGCGCGAGGGTCCGAGCCAGATGTGGCAGGCCCTCGACAACGTCTACTGCCGCGGCGTATTCGCCCTGGAGCCCGCGCAGGCGTTGCTGCTCGAGGGCCAGGTCGGATCCTGCGACTACTGGGGCATCCAGCTCTGGAATCCGTTCCTCGGATCCGGCGACTACCGTCTCGGTCCGGTGTCGATCAACACCTCCCGCGCCCACCTCGGCCGCGATGGGAGCTTCCGGGTCGCGATCGCGCGGGAAGATCCGCACGTTCCGGGCCTCGACTGGATCAGCACGGCGGGTGAGCACCAGGGGACCTTTTTCATCCGCTGGATGTGCCCCAAGACGAAACCGACGGCACCGACGTGCCGCCTCGTCACGTTGCCGGAATTGCGTACCGCCGCGGAACCACGATCGTGACGTCTTGTCCGGCTCGACCTTGAATCACCCTTCGACGTCCCCGATCGAGAACGCGCCCATTGGCTTCGCGCGCGGGTGCAGCTTGCGTTTCATGAGATCGCCTTCGACATGGCGCCGAAACGGATCCCCGAACAGATAGCCGCGCTCCTCCCAGAACTGCTTGCCGCCCGGCGCCCCGATGAGATTCAAGATCACCAGCTCCCAGCCCGACCAGAGCTCGGGGGCGAGGGAGCCGTCCCTCGACTTGATGAAGGCGTCCTGGGAGCAGGACAGGAACGCCATGAACGTCGCGACGAAGCGCGCCCGCTCCGTTTCGTTGAGCGACGCGTAGTCGCGAGCGCCATTGGCGACGAGCTGGGCGAGATCGGCGTCTGCCGCGAGCATCCGGTACCAGGTCGAAAATGCCTCGTGCACCGACTGGGCCGCCGACGACCGCACCGCGAACGTGTTGTCGCGAATCTGGATCGCCAGGTAGATCAGCGTCGCCACCGTCGCGACGGCGCCCACGATCTCGCCGAGACTTCCCAGGTCCTGGATCGTCAAGGCGCGAGGCCCCAGAGCCGCGCCGCCGTCCCGCCCAGACAGGCGACCCTCT
>JANNQH010000708.1:0-2214 GCA_031400655.1 Deltaproteobacteria bacterium
GGCCGCCCTGGTGATAGCTTACCGCCGTTCCGACGACGACCGGCGCGAGCGAGACCGGTAGCGTGCGCGGCCGCAGCGCCAGGATCCAGGCGCCGACACTGCCCGGGCGAATCGACGTCATGAGCGCCCTCCGCGCGCGGCGACGGCCCGCGGCGCGGCTCCGCGGGTCGTGGACCTCGATCGCAGGGACTCGACGAACGCCTGCACGACCGCCGCGAATCGAGCCGGCGCCTCGAGATGCGCCGCATGGCCCACACCCTCGATCACTTCGACCCGCGCATCGGAAAAAGACCGGGCGAGCTCGCTCGCGATCGCGCGAAACTTCGCGTCCTCGCCGCCGACGACGAGCAGGACCGGGCCGCGATGACGTTCGAGCAGCGCGTGGAGCGGTGCCTGCGCACCGGCCCCCATCCCCCGCAGACTCTGCGCGAGCGCGTGGGGACGATTTTCGAGGCGCTGCTGGCGAGCCCGCTCGAGGAGCTCGCGGCCGAGCCGCGCCTGACTCGCGAACAGGGGCTGCGCCATCCAGGCGTCGACGAAGCGCTCAAGGCCGCCCTGCAGGATCGATTCCGCGAGCGCCACGTCGGCCGCGATCCTCTCGACACGCGCGGCCGGATCCGCGATCCCCGCCGTGGCCCCCACGAGCACGAGGCTCGCGAAGGCCTCGGGCCGGGCGATCGCCGCCGCCAACGCGGCGCGGCCACCCATCGAATAACCCAGCAGGTGCGGACGCTCGAAGTGGAGGCCTCGCGCCGCGTCGGCGATCTGTGCCGCACAGGCATCCATCCCGTACGCCGCGAGCGACTCCGGGGCATCGCTCTGGCCGTGGCCGACCAGCTCGAGGCGCGCGACCCGCGCGAAGGAAGCGAGGCCCCGGGCGACGCCCTCCATGCTCTCGGCGGCGCCGGTGAAGCCGTGGAGAACGAGTAATTCGGGGATCGGCGCGGCCGCGGCGCGCGGCTCGTCGACGACCGCGTGCAGTCGGATTCCGCCCGCCTCGACGAAGACGCTGCGACTCTCGCTGGCGTTCATCGCGCGTCTCCCACGAATGCGTCCACGGCAGCGCAAGCGCGCGCGATCGCGGCCCGGAAGTGCGCCTCGTTCTCCGCTGCGTCGACCCGGACGTGGATCAGCGACACCCGCGGTCGGCCGACCGCGGCGGCGAGGGCCTTCTCGAGCTCCGCCGGCAAAGCAACGGGGAAGTAATCGAGCTCGAAGAGCGCCGCCGCGCGGGCGAGGTCGACGCCGTGGGGCGTCCGGAAGAGACGCTCGAAGGCCACGGCTTCGCCCTGCGAAGCCACGGGCAGGAACGAGAAGATGCCCCCGCCGTCGTCGTCGAGCACGACGATCGTGAGCGCGATCGCCTCGCGCCGCGCGAGCAGCAGCCCCGACAAGTCGTGCAGGAAGGCGAGGTCGCCCGTAAAAAGCAGCGTCGGCCGGCCCGTCGCCGCCGCCACACCGAGGGCCGTCGACGTGACCCCATCGATGCCGCTCGCACCGCGATTGCAGAAGACCCGGCGCGGGGTGTCCCGATTCGCCATCGCCAGATCGAGTAGCCGGATCGGCATGCTATTCGAGGCGAAGAGCTGACCCGCCGCCGGCACGCTGCGTGCCACCGCTTCGGCCACTGCCAGCCCCGAGAGGCCGTCGCTCTCGTCACTCGCCGAGATCGCGGCCGCGAGGGCCGCCCTGCCCCGCGCGCCCGCCGCCATGAACGATTCACACCACGCGCGCGAGCGTGCGACCGGTTCCGAGAGCGTCCGCGCCGCCGCCTCGAGCAGCGATGCCGCCCCGCCGCGAACGACGCGGGTCACCTGGCGGGACGGCTCGCCCCATTGACCGCCCTCATCGAGCCACCAGACCTCGGCCGGCGAAGCCGCCTCGAGCCACAGGCGCTGCGCCTTCGAGACCGGCGGATCGCCGATCCGAATCACGACCTCGGGCCGCATGCGCGCGGCGAAGCCCGGGGCCCGCGCAAGCAGATCGCCGACGTCGATCACCGGCGAGTCCACCAGCCAGGGACCACTTCGAAGCGGCGAGCCGGGATCCGCCAGCAATGGCCAGCCGGCGCGGGCCGAGAATCCGGCGAGCGCCGCGGCAAGTCGCGCATCCGCATCGATCGGACCGCAGACGACGATCCCCCGCGGATAGTGCCCCGCGAGCGCGACGAGCTGCTCGACATCTTCGGAATCGGCGGCGAGCTCCGCCCGCGAG
>JANNQH010000709.1:0-5302 GCA_031400655.1 Deltaproteobacteria bacterium
CACGAGTGTCGAGAAGCGTGCCGTTCGTGAGTCGGCGCTCTCGGCGGGCGCCCGCGAGGTGTTCCTGATCGAGGAGCCGATGGCGGCGGCGATCGGTGCTGGGCTCGACGTGACGGCGCCTACCGGCAACATGGTCGTCGATATCGGTGGCGGTACGACCGACGTCGCCGTGATCTCGCTCTCGGGCATCGTGACGTCGCGCTCGATCCGGATCGGCGGCGACAAGATGGACGAAGCGATCATCAACTACGTGAAACGCAAGTACAACATGCTGATCGGGGAGCGCACCGCCGAGCTCGTGAAGATGACGATCGGGACCGCCTCCACCGAGACCAAGCGGTCCGAGATGGAGATCAAGGGACGCGACCTCGTCGCGGGGATTCCGAAGGTCGTCGTCACCTCGAGCGACGAGATGCGAGAGGCGCTGCTCGAGCCGATCCACGCGATCGTCGAGACCGTGCACCTCACGCTCGAGAAGACGCCGCCGGAGCTCGCTGCGGACATCGTCGACCGGGGCATCATGCTCGTGGGCGGCGGTTCGCTCCTGACGGATCTCGACCACCTGCTTCGCCAGGAGACGCGACTGCCCATCCTGCGCAGCGAAGACCCCTACACCGCCGTCGTACACGGTGCCGGCAAGGCCCTCGAAAACATCGCGCTCCTGCGCGAAGTCGCGATGACCTGAGCCCGTCCCGCGCAGATGGCTCGGAACCTTCGACGCCGGCCTAGCGCCGGCGTCGCTGTTTCTGGTGGTGCACGACGGCGCGCGCATGCTCGCGGTAGCTCTTCGAGAAGACGTGGGTCCCGTCGTTGCGGGAGACGAAGTAGAGATAGGCAGATTCCGCAGGCTCGAGCACGGCCCGGATCGCGTCCCGTCCAGGGCTCGCGATGGGTCCCGGAGGCAGGCCCGGGATCTGATAGGTGTTGTACGGATTGGCGTCGTCCTCGAGATGGACGCGTCGCAGGTTGCCGTCGAAATCGGCGATGCCGTAGATCACGGTCGGGTCGGTCTCGAGGCGCATGCCCAGCCGCATGCGATTGAGGAAGACGGCCGCGATCAGTGGCCGCTCGCTCGGCGCTCCCGTCTCCTTCTCCACGATCGAAGCGAGCGTCACGAGCTCGCGCATCGAGAGCTTCCGGTTCGGCGAGGCAGCGCGCAGCTCCCGGTAGACTTCGCGGAACTCATCGACCATGGCTTCGGCGATCTGGCCGGCCGTCAGGCCTTTCGCGAAGCGATAGGTTTCGGGGAAGAGGTAACCCTCGAGTGTCGGTCCGGCGACGGCGAAGAGTTTGGGCGCCTCGGGGTCGAATACGACCGCAAGGAAATCCTCGCGGTCGGCGAGACCCGCAGCGGCGAGGCGGTCGGCGATTTCGAGTGCCCTGGACCCTTCCGGGATCACGACGGTGCGGGTTCGGACGCGGCCGGAGGCCAGGATCCGCGCGACCTCGGGGGTCGAGAGGTTTCGGGGGAGCTCGTATTCGCCGACCTTGAGCTTGGCCGCGAGCGACCCTACCCGCGCGTACAGGCGCATCGCCAACGCACTCCGGATCAGACCGATCGACTCCAGGTTGAGGGCCACGTCCGAAAGACTCTGCCCGCGGCGGATCTCGAAGAGCGCGACCTCGGCGGCAAGGCCGTCGGATTTCGGGGGACGAAGCGAGTACAGGTACCAACCCGCGACACCTGCGCCGGCCGCGACGCAGGCCGCCGCCAGCACGAGCAGCGCCTGCGGCCAGAACGGCCTGCGCCCGTCATTCGGGGTCGCTTTGCGAGGCGTCATCGTCGACAGTGCGCTTCTCCGATCCACAGGGGGAGTTTTTCGATCCGGCTTGCGAGAGCTCGAGATAGGTCTGCAGCAGGATCGCGGCCGCCATCTCATCGACGGCGCCGGCGCGCCGCTTGACCGCGCGACTGCCGGCCTCGGTCGAACGGAGGATCCGTTCGGCCTCCACGGAGGTCCAGCGCTCGTCCAGGGTCTCGACGGGAATCCCGGCCGCGCGGGCCAACTCGCCGGCGAAGCGGATCGCGCTCTCCGCCTCCGGGCCGCGCCGGCCGCTCATATGGAGGGGCACCCCGACGACCGCTCGCTCGATCTCCCGTTCGCGGATCAGCGCTTTCAGGGCGGCGAGGTTGCGTTTGCGCCCGCGGCTCTCGAGCACGCCGGCCGGAAAGGCGAGCTTGGCCCCGGTATCGGAGACGGCGAGGCCAATGCGCTTGCTTCCGAGGTCGACGCCGAGGACTCGCACGCGTCCAGTGTAGCGGTCCGCGACTTGCGATTATGCTCGGGCGATGAAGATCTATACGACCGCACCCCTCGAAGACCCGCGTGAAGCCCGTCACACGTTCCCAGCCCTCGAAGAGATCGGCTACGACGGTGCCTTCAGCTTCGAGGCGAAGCACGATCCCTTCCTGCCCCTCGTGCTGGCCGCCGAGCACACGCGGCGGCTCCAGCTCGGCACGGCGGTGGCAATCGCCTTCGCGCGCAATCCAATGAACCTCGCGAATCTGGCCTACGGGCTCCAGCTGGTCTCGCAGGGCCGATTCATGCTCGGGCTCGGCTCCCAGGTGGGGCCGCACATCCGCAATCGCTTCAGCATGCCGTGGTCCCAGCCCGCGAAACGCATGCGTGAGATCATCCTCGCGATCAAGGCGATTTTCGCGCGCTGGGAGGGCCAGGCGGAGCTCGCCTTCGAGGGCGAGTTCTACCGGCATACGCTGATGATCCCGGCCTTCGATCCCGGTCCGAATCCCTTCGGTCCGCCCCCGGTCTATCTCGGCGGCTTCGGCCCGCGCATGACCGCGGTCGCGGGTGAAGTCGCCGACGGTCTGATCGCCCATCCCTTCAACACCCGCGAATCACTCCTGAAGCTCGTGCTCCCGGGTATCGAGCAGGGGCTCGTGCGCGCCGGCCGCAAGCGAGCTGGGTTCGACATCATCTGCGCGACGCTCACGGTCACCGCCGACGGCGAGGAGGAGTTCGAGAAGGTGAAGCTCGCGGCGCGCAAGCAGCTCGCGTTCTACGGCTCGACCCCCGCCTATCGCGGCACTCTCGATTGCCACGGCTGGGGCGATCTCCATCTCGAGCTCAATCGTCTCTCGAAGCAGAATCGCTGGGACGACATGACTGGACTCATCGGCGACGACGTGCTCGAAGCGATCGCAGTCGTCGGACCGCGGAACCAGATCGCGTCGAAGCTGCAGTCGCGGCTCGCGGGAATTGCCGATGGAGTCAGCTTGACGCATAACAGAAATCCCGATCGGGGTCACTGGGCGGACGTCGTGCGGGATCTTCGCGCCATGCGGGCCTGAACGCGGGTAAAGACAGATCGTTCGATCGCCATGGGACCACCGACTAATGACTCTCGGAAACGATCGACAGCCCTGACAGGCGGGCGCGGGCGCGATCGCGCACCGGGCCGGCGGCGAAGCTCGCCGCGCGCTCGACGGCCCGCCGTGCCTCCCGCGTCGGAAGCACGGAGAGCGCGTCGACCGCCGCCAACTGGATCGCATGCCAGTGCGCCCGGCGCAGGACCGGCCTCCGCTCGAGAATCGCTGCCAGCCGCGGCACCGCGCGCTCGTCGCCGAGCCGCCCGAGCACTTCGAGCAGCGCGCGGCAAAGCTTCGTGCGGCTACCCCGAATGTGATTTTCGAGCACGTCGAGGAGTGCCGGAACGGCGTCGATTCCGGTCTTCGCAGCGATCGCCTCAGTGGCGGCGATCGCGATCTGGTCGAGCTGGCTCGCGAGCGCGTCGGCGAGTGCCTGGCTGGATGCCTCGCCCGGCAGCAGGCAGAGGGCGCGAATCGCCTCGAGCTGACGGCCCAAGCTGGCGCCCCGGGCGGCGGCGGTCAGGGCCGGGAGTAGGGCCGTGCTCTGCAGCTCGCCGGCGAGGCGAAGCGAGACGCGGGCGCGGAGCTCGTCGGGGCCCGTGATGTCGCGGAGGAGGGTGGGGACGGCCGCCTCACCGCTGGTCAGGATGAGCGCATGCAACGGGGTCGATCCGAGCGGGTCGGGTGACGCGCAGATCCGATCGACGATCGCCGGTACGGCGGCCTCCCGTCGCTCGAGCAGGATCTGCGCCGCTCGCACTCCTGACTCGTCGCTTGCCAGGGCGCGATCGATCAGATCCTCGAGTCGATCGCCGCTGGCCAGCTCTGCGAAGCCATCGGCGGCGATGCGCGCCTGGGATTCGGCGCGCCCGCCGCTGCCGACTGCGTGGTCCGCGAGCGCGAGCATCGCGGCATAACAGTCCTCGCGCAGGCCGGCCTGCCAGACCTGCTGAGCCCAGGCGACGATCTCGGCGGCTCGCTCGGCGTACGGCGTGTCTTCGGTGGTGTGGTCGAGCTCGACGAGGCGCGCGCGCAGGCGCTCGCCCCGGATGTCGCGAGCTCCGGGAGTGGAGGAGATGGAGTCGAGACTCGCCGGCGCGGCGGGGAGGCCTTCGGATCGGGTCACCCAGGCGGGCGCGGCGGAGACCAAGGGCGTCGTGACGATCAGGGAGGGACGCGGCGGTGTGTCGGTGAGCGTGCGCGGAAGTGTGTCGCCGAGCTCACCCTCGTCGTTGATCGTGAGACCGCGGGCATCCCGGGTGGCGAGGGCTCGCACAAAGGTCCGCGCATCTTTCGTCTCCAGGGGCGGCGCGCGCAGGAGCAGGTCGAGGAAAGCCTGGAGGGCGTCGACGGTGAGCCGGGCGTCGATCCGCAGGCGTTCGATCGCGTGGCGGACGAGGGCGACGTGAAGGACTGCGAGGCCACCCCGGGCGTCGAGGCGCTCGGGCAGCTCCAGCAGGGCGAAGGTCTCCCCCCGGACGCTGAGCTCGAGCGGACCCGCCCGGGCCACGTCCGCCGTCACGGCCTGAAAAGCGCGTTCCGCCAGGGTCCTGCGTCGGACGGGGGCGTCGGCGTAGGAGGCGAAGCCGCGGAGGGCGCGCGCGAGCTCGAGCAGGACGCTGGTCGCGTCAGCCGCCGAACGGGCATGCCAGGCGTGGCTTACCCGGGCGATCGGCGAGGCCGTGGGCTCTGCGGAGTTGGGTTCGAGATTGCGCATCGGTTGCGGGTTTTCATCGGTCTCCCTGCCTGGGGGCTGAAGCCCCGATCGGATCTCCAGGCGCACTCGGGATTTCGTCGAATTTTCGCCTTTTGGATTGACGCTCTTCGAGCTGCGCGGCTACTTTGGCCCTCGTTCGACGCCCCCCCGCGACGACGCGACCGGATCGGTCCCGAGACGGTCAGCCATCGGTGAAAAGCCATTGGCGTATTTTGCCCTCGATCAACGAGCCGACTCTTTCGCGAGGCCCGCCCGGC
>JANNQH010000710.1:0-3044 GCA_031400655.1 Deltaproteobacteria bacterium
ATCACCCGCATAGGCTGGGCAGTCGCTGTTGGTCTGGTAGATCACATCGCGGGCGATATCGCGAGCGGCGGTGATGCGCGAGATCTGGTACTTCGCGAAGGTCGCCCCGGTGATGTAGTTCGTCCCGTTGTTCGCGACGTCGATCTCCGCCAGGATCGTGGGGGCCGTCGCCTGCGCGCCAGCCGCCCCGATCAGCGTCGTCCCATCCGCCGAATCGAAGCTGAAGAGCCATTCGGCGTATTCGGAGTAGTACCAGGTCTTGTTGCCGTAGGTCGTCTGGTTCACGCCATCGGTGTAAAGCTTCCGCGTCTGGCCGCAGAACCTCCGCGTGATGTAGCCGTTCTGCGGATGATCCGTCGTGCTCGGCGTCGCGACCCAGCCGGCGCTGCTCGAGTTGATCTCAAATCGACAGCCCGACGCGGCGCAGACGCGGGTGGTCGGACGAGCCAGTTGATCGTTCAACGTAATCGTCCCCGCACCCGTCGTCGGCATGATGTCGCAGGTGTAGGCGAACGTGGTGGGATCGAAGGCGTAGTGCTCCATGATGGCGTTCATGGAGCCCGAGTTGTCGATCATCAGGAGCACGTTCGGCGGCACCTGGGCCGAGAAGATGTCCTCGTCACCGGCCTGCGCCTGCAGCCCGAAGGTCGCCACGAGCAAGGCGCTCGCGAGAGCCCCCTTCGTCACGTATTGGCGATTGATTCGTCCCATCTTCGTCTCCTTCGGGGCCTGCTCGACGCATCACCCCAGCCTGCAAACGTTCCCGACGCGAGCGCTCGAGCGCCCGCCTAGTAACCCACTGCCAGCAAGCGAGTCGCCACGACCTCGAGGCGCTTCTGATCGCCCGAAGGGGACTCGCCGACGACGTTGATCTGCCACTTCGTGTGGTTGTACTTCTGGCCGCCGATGGTCATGTTGCAGCCCTCGGCGCACTGCTTGCCCTCGCCGAGGTACCCGATCGGCGTCGGCGGATTCGGGTCGGCGTAGTAGACCGGCTGGCCGCTGTGCACGAAATCACTCGACGTG
This sequence comes from Deltaproteobacteria bacterium, assembly GCA_031400655.1. GTDB lineage: Bacteria > Myxococcota_A > UBA9160 > UBA9160 > UBA4427 > UBA4427. The sequence continues at coordinate 1,027 of JANNQH010000710.1, forward strand.
GACAGCTCGACTGGATTCGCCTGATTCGGGAAATCCGCCGGGTACGTCGGCACCTGACTCCGCTCGCCCATTTCACGAACGATCTTGCGGGCCTCGGCGATCGCCGCCTCGGCGGCATAGAAGGCCATCGTCTCCTGGTTCTGGAAGCCAGCGACGGTTCCGTCGCTGGCGGCGGTCTGCATCGTCGAGAGCGCCAGGGCGGACACCGTGATGAGCAGCAGGATCGAGAGCATCAAGGCCATGCCGGCCTCGCGCCGCTTTCCCCGTACCTTCACTCGAAGCGATCGCGCATTCTTGCTCGTCATCAGATACTCCCCGCGTTGCCGATGTTGCGCGGGCGGACAGAGCCCACCACGACGCGACGTCGGAATCCGTCATTTCCGCCCGCAGGCGCGGTCCGGTTTTCCTTCACCACGAAGTTCCCGGCGGCGAAGTCCTGATCCGTCGCCCGCGTGCGCACGATGATCGAGAAGCGGACTTCCTTCAGGTCGCCGTTGTCCCAGGTCGCCGGGTCGTAGGCGAGACCCGTCTTGGTGCCCGGCTCCTCGGTAGCTCCTGCGTCGGCAGTGCCGTCGCCGTCTATGTCGGCGGTCGCATCCACGACTCCGTCGTCGTCGACGTCGAAGTAGAAAGAGATCTGGAAGTCGTCGACGCCTTGGGCGAGCAGATCGCCGTTGCGCTCGAGGCGCCCCGTGCCAGGCCCCGTGTTGATCGAATAACGCGCCGCCGGCACGATCACGATCTCTTCTTCAGCGTCGTCCGCCGCGAGCGCGTCGAGCGCCCCGGCCATGGGGACGAGCTTGAGCTCCGTCGTCGAAGCAGCGTTCACCAGCCCACAGATCGTGCCCCGATGGGAGTTCGCTTTGTCGGCGAGAATGAAGCCCCCGCCCACGCGGAAATCCGCTTCGGCCGTGCCATCGTCATCATTGTCGTAGAAGAGCGTGCCATCGTCGTCGAGGTCGCTCGTATCCGAGTCGAGGTCCAGACTGATCTCCGCCGAGCTCGTGGGATCCGACGCGTCGATGGTCGGATTGCTCCAGCCCGCAGCCGCGGAAGCGGCCGATAAGCGCGCGCCCATGTCTCCGGCTCGCGCGTCGTCGGGGACGATCGGCTCGTTCTCCGACACGAAGAGCTCGTCGCCCCCTGCCGTTGAATCGAGGCCGCAGACGCCCACCGCATCCGGGACCATGTAGCCGGCCATGCGGACCTCGCGCTCGATCAGAGAGGCGATGGCGCGGACGTTGTTCTGCACCTCGACGACGCTCTCGGTGACGATCGAGGTCTTGTGCTGGCGGGTCAGACTCTCGAATACGCCGACCACGACGATCGACAGGATCGAGACACTGATCATCAGCTCGAGGAGTGTGAAGCCCGCACGCTTGGAGAAGCCCTGGCGCAGGGTCGGTCGGACGAGTAAGCGGCTCATTCGTCCACCTCCTTCAGCCGCGCGCTCGCGAGCACGACCGAGCGATTCCCTCGCTTGGCGTCGTCCCAGCTGACGCGCACTTCGATTGACTTGACCTCGGTGTTCGGGGCCGCGACGTCGTCCGTGATCCGTTCTGCGCGATTGAAGGTCTGGACGGAGGTGTCGCCGGGATCGGCCACCACGGTGTCCGCGCTCCACGCTCCGGCCGTGGTGTCGACGTCGTCCCACGCGAGGCGATTCAGCTCTTCGATACGGTTGCGCGCCAGGGCGCTCGCCGTCGTGAGATGCTGGCCGCCGCTGCTCTCGGTGATCGCGCGGACCTGGAGGGCGGCGACGCCGAGGAGCCCGAAGGCCAGCACGACGAGCGCCACCATGATCTCGACGAGCGTCATGCCCGCCCGTCTCTGGCTGCTGCCAGGCGCCGCTACTCGAAGTCGACTTCTCATGAGGTCCACGCCCCCGTCCCGGCATTCCACACGTGCACGCGCACACCGCCGAGCGGCGCGAGCGTGATCGCGAAATCCCGATTCTGCGTCCACAGGTAGATCGTTCCGCCGCCGGTCCCGAGGCGGCCGGCATCGCAGCTGCTGTC
>JANNQH010000711.1:0-4570 GCA_031400655.1 Deltaproteobacteria bacterium
CCGCAGCTTCGTCGAGCGCCAGCTCGCCGCAACTACGGGCCCCGTCATCGCCGCGACCGACTATGTGCGGCTCTTCTCCGAGCAGATCCGCGCCTACGTCCCCCGCGCCTATCGAACCCTCGGCACCGACGGCTGGGGCCGTAGCGACGGCCGCGAAAAGCTGCGCCATTTCTTCGAGGTCCACCGCAATTACGTCTGCGTCGCTGCGCTCACTGCGCTCGCCGACGAGGGCGCCTACGACTCCGGCAAGGTCGCCAAGGCGATCGCCAAGTACGGCATCGATCCCGAGCGGCCGGCGCCGAGCCGACGGTAAGGGGCGAAGGGGACTTTCGTGGCCGAGCGACGCGAAATCCGGGTGCCCGACATCGGGGACTTCGACCAGGTCGAGGTCGTCGAGGTGCTCGTCAAGCCGGGCGACCGCATCGCGCTCGACGATCCGCTCGTCAGCATCGAGAGCGAAAAGGCGACAATGGAGATCCCGTCGTCGGCCGCCGGCGTGCTGGTCGAGCTTGCGGTCAAGGAGGGGGACAAGGTCTCGCAGGGCAGCTTGCTCGCGATCTTGGAGCTCGTGAGTGATGCGGCGGCGGACGCTGCCGTACCGGCGGTCATTCCCACGGTCATTCCCACGGCCAAGACCGAAGCCAAGGTCGAAAAGAAAGCCCAAAAGGCGACCGGGCCGAAGGCGGGCTCCGCGCCCGTCGCAGCGGCCCCGGCACCCGGGAAGTCGGCGGCTGTTCCGGCGGGTGCCGGTGACATGGCCGATACGGCCGGAGCGGTCGAGCGGCCGTTGACGCCGGAGAAGTTCGATTCGATCGAGCTCGATCGGTCCGTGCGGAAGCTGTCCCCGGCGGCGGCGAATCCGGTGCCCGATCGAACGGGGTTGCCGCATGCGAGCCCGCTCGTGCGCCGGTTCGCGCGCGAGCTCGGTGTCCCGGTGGCGGAGGCGCAGGCGACCGGTCCGCACGGGCGGGTGCTGGTCGAGGACGTGAAGCGCCACGTACACGATCGCTTCACGGGGGACGGGGCGAGTCCGTCGACCTCCGGCGCGGTCGCGGGCACGGGCGTGCCGCCGGTTCCCTTCGTCGATCCCGGGCGCTTTGGACCCGTCCACGAGCAGGCCCTCACGCGCATCCAGAAGGTGTCCGGGCCGGCGCTCCATCGCAGCTGGCTGAACGTTCCCCACGTCACACAGCACGACGAGGCCGACATCACGGAGCTCGAGCGCTTCCGCCGCGATCGCAAGGACCTGGCGAGCGCGAGGGGCGTCAAGCTCTCACCGCTGTTATTCGTGATGAAGGCCGTCGTGATCGCGCTGCGCGAGTTTCCGACGCTGCGCTCGACACTTTCGCCCGAGCGCGACCGCCTGCTGGTGAAGGATTATTTCCATCTGGGCATCGCCGTCGACACCGACCAGGGCCTGGTCGTCCCGGTGATCCGCGACGTCGATCGCAAGGGCGTCCTCGAGCTCGCCGCCGAGCTCCAGGCGACGGCCGAACGCGCCCGCAACCGCAAGCTCACGCCCGACGATCTCTCCGGCGCCTGCTTCACGATCTCGAGCCTCGGCGGCATCGGAGGCACCGCCTTCTCGCCCATCGTCAACGCGCCCGAGGTGGCGATCCTCGGTCTCTCGAAGACCCAGGTGAAGCCGGTCTGGCGCGGGCCGTCGCCCATCGATCTCCCCGCCGTGCCGGCGCGCGAGGCCGACAGAACGGAGACCGTGGAGGTTGGCCGGTTCGAGCCGCGGCTGTGCCTGCCGCTCTCGCTCTCGTACGACCACCGGGTCGTCGACGGGGCCCTGGCCGTCCGCTTCACGACGCGCCTCGCCGCGATCCTGGCCGACCCGATGCAGCTCCTGCTCTGACTTCCTGAGCGGAGAGAGGGTTGATCCCCGGCTCCCCCGCAGGAACTCTCAACACCCGTCCCGCGCCGGCCGATCGACGGCAGGTATGCCGCAACGACCCGAACCCCGGTTTCCCATTCCCGGCCCCGCCACGCCCTCGCTCCACCTCGGCGACCAATTCCGGGAGATCGGGACGCGCTTCGAACAGTTCGGTGCCGTCGGCCTCCTGGTGTTCGGTGCACCGATGCTTGCACAGGTCGAGCGGCGGCACGGTGAAAGCGCCCGCGTGACCTGCCTCGAGGCGCTGCGGGCGAAGGTGGCCGAGGTCGCCGAGGAACGCCTGCGCAGCGATTATCTCGTGTGTCTTTCCGAGCCGGGCTTCGACGAGGTAGTGGTCGTGCTCTTTCGGCGCCCGGGCTCGGCCGGCTTCTACCGCACGGAGATGCCCGGATTTCGCAACGAGGTCGCGCGTGCGCTCGCCGCGGACGGGGCCCAGATCTTCTACCCGTATCTTCGCAGTCCCAATCTGCTGCCCGTCGGCCTCGCGATCGAGCTTCGCAATCCACAGTTCGGAACCGCGACCCAGCTTCGCCGGCTCGTCGATCGGGCGCGCGAAGACTGCCGGTACGACGCCGAGACGACCCGCCGTACCCATCGCCAGGAGCTGCTCGAGACGATCCTCGACCAACGGATCTACTCGGTTTATGAGCCGATCGTCGAAGTCTCGTCGCGCACCGTGTTCGGCTACGAATCGCTCGCCCGGGGCCCGGAACGCTCCCGCCTCCACTCGCCGGCGGCGCTCTTCGGGGCGGCCGAGGAGTTCGGCCTGATCTTCGAGCTCGACTGCGCCTGCCGCGAGAGTGGTCTTCGCGGTGCGATGGATTTCCCGAGCGGGACGAAGCTCTTCCTCAATATCCTCCCGACGACGATCCACGATCCGAATTTTCGCGGGGACCGGCTGATCGAGATCCTCGAGAAGCGCAGGCTCTCCCCGCACGACGTCGTCTTCGAGATCTCCGAGCAGGAGTCGATCCGGAGCTTCGGCGCGTTTCGCGAGATGCGCGATCAGCTCCGCCGGCTCGGCTTCCAGTTTGCTCTCGACGATACGGGGGCCGGCTATGCGGGGCTCGAGGAGCTCGTCGAGATCGAGCCCGATTACATCAAGATCGATCGCTCGATGGTCTCCGGCGTCGACCAGGATCCCGCGCGGCAGGATGTGCTCGCCGCCGTGCTGCAGCTGGCGGACAAGATGGGCGCCCAGGTCATCGGCGAAGGGCTCGACAGGCTCGAGGAACTCGAGATGCTCGGCCGCCTCGGCATCCGCTTCGGCCAGGGCTGGCTCTTCGGTCACCCGACGCCGCTGCGCGCCGCCGACTAGCAGACCGTCGTTCGGCTCATCCCCTCATCATTGGCGTATCACTGCCAGAGCGCTGCAGTTCCGCCAGCAAGTCCCACGAGTCGTTCGCTCTCGCTCCAAAGGCGCTTCGCGAGCTCGGGATCCTCGGCGCGTCCCTTCAGCGGGACGACCTTGCGATCGGCGAAGTAGCTGGCGTTCTTCGCCTGGATGCCTGAATCCGCGCAGAGATGGATCGAGGTCGCCGCACCCTGATCCGGTGTCTTGAAGAAGAGCGCGAGCAGCGGCAGCACGAGCGTCGCGATCCCGCCGTTGTTCGCCCCGAGCCGCGTCGCAACGGCCCCCGGATGAGCGGACCAGATCCGCAGGTCGCGGCTCCCGACCCGCCGTGCGAGCTCATTCGTGAAGAGGATGTTTGCGAGCTTCGAGCCGCCGTAGACCCGCAGCGACGAATAACGCTTTCGCGACTGGAGGTCGTCGAGATCGAACCAGGCGAAGCGGTGGGCGTGGGAGGCGACGTTGACGACGCGCGCGCCGGGGGCCGCGAGCAGCTTCGGCATCAGCAGGTTCGTGAGCAGGAAGGGCGCGAGGTGATTCACCGCGAAGGTCGTCTCGTAGCCGTCCGCGGTCTCGCTGCGGGAGAGCATCGTGACGCCCGCATTGTTGAGCAGCACATCGACCTTCGGGAGCTCCTTCGCGAGATCCTCCGCCACGCGCCGCACGTCGGCGAGCCGCTCGAAATCCGCCAGGAAGAGCCGCACACACGGCCTTCCGGCACGCGCTTCGATCTGGTTCTTCGTCGCCTCGCCCCGCTCGGCCGAGCGGCACACGATGGCGACGTCGGCGCCCCGCAGCGCGAGGGCGGCCGCCGAGCTCTCGCCGATGCCGGAGGTGGCACCGGTCACGATGCAGGTCTTGCCTTCGAGATCGTTCATGTCGGGGAGCCTCACGCCAGGGATCGGGAGAAGAAGGCCAGGGTCCGGTCGGCAAGCAGTGTCTGCGTCTCGCGCTCGCCTCGCAACTCCTGAAAGGGGCGGGTCGGTCGTCGCTGGCCTGCGCGTGGATTGCTCTCGTGCATGCGGTGAAGCAGAGCGATGCCGTCGCAGAAATGGAAATGGTCGGTGTCGTCGATGATCTCGAGCGAGGCAGTGGGACCGAGGCGAGCAAAGAGCGGCAGCAGACTCGTCTCGAGATCGACGAGCACGTCGTCGCGGGCGGCGATCACGAGCGCGCGGACATCCGCGGGGAGCGGCAGCTCGTGGGGCTCGAACGCGCGGCGTCCGACGAAGGGCTCGGACACCGGCGCGAGCGCGCAGACCGCCCGGATCCGGCGTTCGAGGGCGGGGAGCTTCAAGGCGGTCCAGCCGCCGAAGGAG
>JANNQH010000712.1:0-1862 GCA_031400655.1 Deltaproteobacteria bacterium
GCCGAGTGTCCCACCGCCCGGGAGCTTCTCCGTCTCGGCGATGACGGTCTTGAGATCGATCGGATCGCCCCAGTATTGATAGATCGCGTGCAGGCTCGTCGGACCGCAGGTGGTGTAGTCCGGCTGGCGTTCGATCACGACCGGAAGCTCGACATCGATCATGGTTGCGTCTCCTCGGCGTTGCTTCCGTCGTCTTTGACGAGGAAGACCCAGATCGGCGCCGCCAGCAGGATCAGGATCAGGGCCCACATGCCAGCGTGCGCGCCCGCACCATAGATGGTGCCGATTGAGAACACGAACGCGACGATCCCGACGGGCATGTAGGGCCCGATGCGCAGCGCCCGCGAGAGCGGCTTCCGGGTCACGAACAGGATCGCCTCGACCACCGAGCAGAAGACGTAGGGGATCATCGCGGCGTCGGTCGAGAGCGAGACAATGAAATTGTAGAGGGCGATCCCGGCCCCCGACCCGGAGATCTCGATCAGGACGAGCAGCGTCGCCAGCCCGACCGAGATCACGAGCCCCTGCGCGGGCACGCCGCGCGAGGAGACCCGCGCGAAGACCGCCGGCATCGCACCGTCCCGGGCCGCCGCCATGGGAACCTGTCCGAGCATGAGAGTCCAGCCGTTCAGCGCACCCAGCGACGAGATGATCGCCGCCAGGGAGATCACGATGGCCGCCCAGTGGCCCCACATCACGCCCGCCGCATCGGCGAAGGGTGCGGACGATTGGGCGAGGGTCTCGAGCGGAATCACGCCCATCACGACCGTCGTCCCGAGAATGTAGATCAGCGCCGCGAGCAGCGTTCCGATTACCGTGGCGCGGGGGATCGTGCGCCTCGGGTCGATGACGTCGCCGGCGGGCACCGTCGCCGACTCGATCCCGAGGAAGGCGAACATGGTGAGCGGCGCCGTCGCCGCCAGCGCACTCAAGAAGGGCTTGTCGCTCGGATTGAGGACCGCGAAGGTCGACCAGTCCACCCAGAACAGCCCGAAGACGCTGATTGCGATGAAGGGGATGGTCTTGGTGATGGTCGTGACGGACTGGAAGATCCCCGCCTCTTTCACCCCGCGCATGTTGATGAGCGTGACGAGCCACATGGCTCCGAGGCCGATAGCGACCCGAAGGAAGAAGTGGTCCGCCAGGACGGGGATGAGCTTACCGAGATACCCGACGAGTGCCGCGGCAATCGCCGGAAGCGATGCCCAGATGGAGATCCAATAGCCCCAGGCGATCAGGAAGCCCGCGAAGCGTCCGAATCCCAGGCGCGTGTAGGCATAAGGCCCGCCCGTCACGGGGGCAATCCGCGCGAGTCGGGCGAACACCATCCCGAGGCACACGGCCCCGACCGACATCACACCCCAACCGATAATGGCAGTCGCTCCGTAGGGAGCCAGGGCGGAAGGAGCGATGAAGAAGCCCGAGCCGACCATGTTGCCGACCACCAGCGCCGTACACGAGACGAGCCCGAGGCTGCGGCCTCCTTCCGTGGCGCTGCTCATTCGGCGATGGCGGTGTTCAGGAAGTAGTGCAGGGTATCGTCGTCCGGCTTGCCGAAGACCGGAGCGTAGACATCCGACAGCAAGGTCGTTCGATAGAGTCGACTCAGCACTCCATCGACGAACAGCCTGAAGTCCTCGTCACCCCGTTCCAGAGCGAAGGCAATCGGATCGAAGGTGAACTTCCTCTCCATGACCATCAGATCCTTCGCGGCGGGGCTGCGCCGTACCGCGTCGAGCAGGATCTCACGGTCGGCGAACATCACATCCGCACGCCGCGACGCGACGCGATCGACGCCCACGTCGAAACTATCGATCGGATCGATGGTGGCGGTCAGGTCGAAATCGTCGATCGCATGCTGG
>JANNQH010000713.1:0-1519 GCA_031400655.1 Deltaproteobacteria bacterium
CAGCGATCGAGCTCTGCGACCACCTGATCGACATCGCCGTCGACGGCGAAGCGCGAGCCGTTCGCCAGCTCGAAGCCGAGGATCACGTCGTCCAGGGCGATCTTGGCGGCCAGCTTGAAGGTGGGTCGTGGAACGGGAACCTCGTTGTAGAGAGGCTCGAGCTCGAGCGCGATCCGACCGGCGGCCCAGGCGGCCGCGAGCGCCGTGCCCCCTAGAAAAATGGCCGACCCGGGACCCAGCACTAAGAGGTAGGGCAGCGCGAGGATTGCGCCGACGACGCCGGTCATCGCGGCGACCTCGGTCACGCGGCGATCGCCGGGCCAGAGCAGCGAGGAGACGCCGGCGCTGAGGAGCACGGCCCCCACCCCGCCGAGAGGGATCGCCGCGACGAGTCCGACCGCCTCGATCCGCCCGAGCCAGGCCGCCCCAGCTGCGATCCCGATCGCGGACCAAACCCATCCACGCCGCGGCTCGAACACGCAGGTCCCCCTCACCCGATCCGTTTTCGGACACTACAGGATCTCGCCGGCAGCAGCGGTGCCCGCCCGATCTGTCCGTTTTGTCGACCGACAAAACAGCGCCAGGTCACCGAGATTCCAACTGAATCCCGCTTCTGTCGGCGCTGGCGCACGAGCGCGGACAAATCCGACAAAACAGGGGTAAGCGCTTGATCGGCCGGCGTGTTCAGCCGCCGCTGCGGAGCGGAGTCCGGTCAGGTCGACTCGTTCCAGTACGCCTGCATCAGCTCGCCCACCCAGACCGGCTGACGCACGGCCCCCCGCGGCAGGAACTCCTGCATCACCGGCTTGAGGTCGATGACCGGCGTCCCGTCGATCGCATCGAGCTCGGCGACGACGAGCCTCCGTCCCTCGCGGCGAAGCACGCGGCAGACCGTGCTTCCGATCCGATTCGGCCGGTTCTTGCCGCGCTGGGCGAAGATGCCGACCTTGGGCCAGTCGGGGTTGTTGCGCGGGTGACGCGCGCCGGAGATGACCTTCGCGGGATCGACCCGGTCGAAGATGAAGAGCACCTCGACGTGGGAAAAGCTCTCGAGCCCCGCGAGCGCGTCCTCTTCGAAGTGCGCGTCGAGGACGATCGCCGATTCCGTCCCGCCCCAGTCGTCGTCGATCGCCTCTTTTCGGACGGCCTCGACCCGACCGACCGACTCGATCTCGAATTTCGCCATGACGCTTCCTCTCGCTACAGCACCGCGATCGGATTCACCGGCGAGCCCGTCGCCCCGGGAATCACGAGCGGCGCCACGACCAGCATGAACTCCCAACGCCCGAGCGCCGCGCAGGCGTCGGCGATCGGATCGAGCTGGGCGTTGTCGAGCAGCGGCATCCCCATGTAGGGGATCGCGATGCCGTGGACATGAACGGCGGTCGGGATGTCGAGGGGATTCGTGAGGCGCTGATCGGCGGTCGGTGCGTCGAGCATGTCCCAGACGAGCATCGCGGCCTTCGTGTCCCACAAGAATTCGAGCGCCGACGCGTGCACGCCAGCCGGCGACTGGAAT
>JANNQH010000714.1:0-7528 GCA_031400655.1 Deltaproteobacteria bacterium
CCTTCGTCCACAGCGACTGCCTCGGCTGCCACGCCCTGCCCAACCTCACCGACTCGCCCTCGTTGCTGCGCCATGACGACGGCACGATCGACGCCGCGAGCGGCCAGCGGCTCGGTCTGCCAATCGACGGCTTCGACTCGCAGGGCCTGCTCGGCGCCTGGGCGAGCCCGCCCTACATGCACGACGGCTCGGCCGCGACCCTCGAAGCCGCAATCACCGCGCACACCGCGTTCGCGGGCCTGCCCCCGGCGACGGTCACCCAGATCGCCAGCTTCCTGCGCGAAGCCGAGTCCGGCGACCTCGGGCCCTTCGCCGACGATGATCTCGACGGCACCGTCAACCTCGACGACGCCGCCCCGACCAACCCCTGCGTCCCGAATGCGTTCGTCTCTGTCTGCGCCCAGGACAGCGACGGAGACGGCGCGACCGACTTCCAGGAAGGGGCGACGACCGACAGCGACGGCGACGGGATCTTCAACTATCTGGAGTCGTCGACCGCGGACGCCGATGGCGACGGCGTCTTCGACCAGAACGATCCGGAGAACGGCAACGCCTGCGTGCCCAATCCGGGAGCCTGCGGGCCGGAGGTGCCGACGGCATTCCCCGGAGTCCAGCTGCTGCTGTTGGGGCTGCTGATCGGGATGGGCGGCGCGCTGCTGAGGGCCCGACGAGCCGTATAGTCCCCGCGTGGAAGCCACATCCCCGCTCTCCGGAATTCGTGTCGTCGAGATCACGAGCATCTACTCGGGCCCGCTCGCAGGCCTGCTGCTCGCCGAGCTCGGCGCCGACGTCATCAAGGTCGAGAGCCAGGCGAAGCCCGATCTGATCCGCAATGCGGGCAACGCCCCGTATGCGGTGACGCCGGTCTTCTATGCGCTCAACCGGGGCAAACGATTCGTCTCGATCGACGCGACGACCGTGGCGGGCAGTCGACTGCTCGTGGATATCGCGTCCTCCGCGGACGTCTTCCTGCACAACATGCGGCCGGGCAAGGCCGAACGGATCGGCGTCGGCTACGAAGCGCTCTCTGCGCGAAACCCGCGGCTCATCTACGCCGCGATCTCCGGCCTCGGCCACGACGGCCCCGACGCGGACCAACCGGTCTTCGACTACGTCGTCCAGGCCCGTGTCGGCATGGTCGACTACCAGCGCGACACGGCGACGGGCAAGGCGTCCCTGATCAGCCAGGTGGTCGTCGACAAGTCGACCGCGATGGCGGCCGTGCAGGCGATCCTCGCCGCCTTGTTCGTCCGCGAGCGCACCGGCAGGGGCCAGCGGATCGATCTGCCGATGCTCGGTGTCGGCCTGCATTTTCTCTGGCCCGACGCGATCGCGCCGCTGCTCTCGCAGCTCGAGCCGCCGATTCCGCTCGAAGAGCTCCCGCCTCATATGCTGCAGATGCCGGCCGCCGGGCTCGTGGTCGTCACGACCCGCGATGGGGGCGAGATTGCGTGCACCCCGACGCTTCCCCCCTTCGACGGGCTCGCGATCGCGTTCGATCGCCCGGACTGGCTCGTCGACGAACGTTTCGCCGAGACCCCGAAGCGCGTCCTCAATTTCCCCGCATTCCAGACCGAGCTGCTCGCAGCGGCCGAGCGCTTCACGGCCGCGGATCTATTGAAGCGGCTGACCGAGAATGGCGTCCCCGCCGGCCCCGTACAGCGCCGCCGCGACGTCCATCTCGATCGCCAGGTTCAGCACCTCGGTCTGCTCGTCGAGCGCGAGACCGGGCATATCGGCCGCGTGCGCCAACCGCGCCCGATGTGGCAATTCAGTGATACGCCGGCACGGGTCACCCACGTGATCGGATCCACGGGCGAACACACGCGTGAGGTGTTGCGAGAACACGGACTCACCGAGGCGCAGATCGATGGGCTCGTCGCGGACGATGTGGTCGTGGAGGGGCCCGGGCGAGGTGATCGCGCGTAGGTCACTCTCAAATCCATCCAAATCCCGCGCGGTCGACCACACGCACCGAGATCGACGGAGGCATGGTCGCAACGAGTCGTCGCGACCATGCCCCCCTGAGAATCCGTTCCCGTCTACTTCAGTCCCATGCAGCTCGCGTAGTAGCTGACGGTGCCCGACCAGTCGGAAAAGATGCCGAGCACACCGACCTGTTTGGCCAGGACGTCGAGGGTCGTCATGATGTCCCCATCGTTCTGGAGCGCGTCGAGCGTGGTCTGATAGTAGTAGGACGGCGCTGCCGTGCCCTTCGTGGGCAGCACTTCCTCGACGATGCGACCTGAGCGCTCGAGCGTCCAGGTGATGATGTCGAGGCCGGCCGCCTTGGCATCCTTGGCGTACTGCGACGGCACGATCTTGCCCGTCGAGTCGACCGCCAGGAGCACCCACATCGGCGGCGCGACGATCTCGATGCCCTGCGCGGCATAGCCCCGGAGCTCGGCCGCCGTCGGGACGTCGGCCGGGACGTTGGCGTCGTCGAGATAGACTGCCTGCTTGCCGAAGGCCCGCTCGCTCTGGATCCAATACAACACGTCTTCCTTGTTGAATGACTGGGCCCAGACCTTTCGGGGAGAGATGCCCGCGGCCTTGTATTCGTCGATCATGGCCTGGGCGTAGTTCGCCTGGCTGCCGAACACGGACTCCACCTGCAATTTCGCGTTGCGGTTCGGACCCTTCAGCTCCGGCGTGTACTTGGCTCCCAGCTTGGCGAGCAGCTTGATGCTCTCCTCGTGCGTCAGCAGGGTGCCGCCCGTCGAGTAGAGATCCGTTCGCCAGGGGGCCGTCCCGCCCTGGAACTCCTGTGCGGTCCGGGCGTTGGGATTGGAAGCATCCATCTTGCCCTTGAGCGTCTTGAACTCTGTCAGGTTCAAGTCGCTGGTGCAGCACAGCGCCGCCGCCGGCTTGATCCGCTTGCCACTGGCGTCGAACTCGGCCGGCGAAAACGGCACCGAGCATTTGTCCGCCAGGGGCGTGACCAGGATGTTGGTGGTGGTGTGGAGATCGCACTGGTCATGGCGGCAGACCAGCTCGCCGTCGTTCGTGAAGGTCACGTCACATTCCAGAATGCCGGCGCCCATGCGCGCACCCGCTTCGTGGCTCTCCTTCGTGTGCTCCGGGAACTGCAGCGGGGCTCCGCCGCGGTGACCGATCGAGAAATCCGTTCTGTAGAAAGGACCTTCGCTGCACTGTTCGAGCTTTCGCTTCAGTGGGCTCGGGTTCATTTTGGCGACCAGATAGTACGGGCGCGGCCCGACATGGACGGTGGTCCGGCCCCTGTCGCCCTCGCGTTCACGGCCGCCGTCGGCGTTGGCCAGGATCGGGAGCAGGCAGCTCGTCGCCACGAGCAATGCCGCGGCCCTTCCGCGTGTCAACAGCTTTCGTTCAGACATTTCTATCTCCTTTCGGTGTGAGGATGAGTCCGAGATCAGACGGTTGTTGGAGTCGGAGGTGCTGCCAGAGGCAGCGTTCGCCCGCAGCGCAGGCTACCGAGGCATTGTGCCGGGACCATTCTCGTTGAACGCCTAACACGTGTCATTTGACGTCGAGAGATCGCCGCAAAACGCCCGGTTTCGTCACCGGTTCTTCCCGCCACGCCAGAGCGCGGTCCATTACTTTCCGATGCGCCGCCCAGAACGAACCGTTTCCGGCGTGCAGGAACAGAACAGGAGGCTTGCGATGAAGTTGATTTCGATTGCAGCGCGCGCAATGTTGCTGGCGCTCGTGATTCCCACGGCGGCAATCGCCACCCCGTTCAATGAAATCGGCGACGCGGGCTCGTCCATCGCCGGATCGAATCAAGTCACGGTCGCCGATCCGACGCGCATCGATGGGGAGATCGCCGACCAGAATGACGCCGACCTGTTCCAGCTGACGTTGACGGCCGGCGTTCCGTTCGTCGCGACCTCCTCGTCCGCTGCGCCGGGTGGCATCCTCGATACCCAGCTCTTCCTGTTCGACGCGTTCGGCTACGGAGTCGCCTACAACGACGACCTCGACGTCACCGATTTCTTCTCTCGCGTCAGCTTCACGCCGACGGCGTCGGGCAGCTATTTCCTGGGAATTTCCGGCATCGGCCTGAGCCCGCAGGATGCGGTCGGAGACTTCCTCTACGTCCGCGATCCGTTCGATCCGACGGCCCAGCTGGGCGCATCCGCCGCCGGCGCCCTCGCCTCCTTTGGTCCCGACGGGTCCGGGCTCAGCGATTTCGGTGGCTACCAGATCGCATTGCAGGGCGCCCTGCCCGTCCCGGAGCCGGGGACCGCGCTGCTCGTCGGCCTCGGGCTGCTTGGCTTGTCGGCCTCCGGCGCGACTCGCCCTCGCGTCTGAGCTCGCACTCCGTTCGCAATCCGACTTCGTCCGAGATCCACCACCAGGGAGCCAGATCCATGTCGTCGAACCTCACACATCTGATTCGATTTCTGTCCGTGGCGTCGATGGTTGCGCTGTCGAGCCTCACAGCGACCGCGGCACCAAAGGTGATCCTGATCTCGCTCGACGGAGCGCGGCCGGATCTGGTGCAAACCTATCTGAACAGCGGCGTGTTGCCTTCGAGCCAGGGCCTCGGGCTGCTGAAGAGCAAGGGCGTCTTCGCGCTGCAGAACGTGACCGCCACTCCGTCGCTTACCGCCGTCAGCCACATCGCGATCGCGACGGGATCGACGGCGGTAAACAACGACATCCCCGGCAACACGTTCCACGCCGTCGCCCAGCCGATCGGGAACACCACCAGCGGATTCGGCGCGCCGATCGGCGGTTATCAGTTCAACCCTCTCGGCATCAGTCCCGCGCCAACGTCGGTCCCGCTCTGGGTGACGCTGCGCAATGCCGGCAAGTCCGTCGCGACCGCCACCTGGCCGGGTGGAGATGGTGTGAACGTCACCCTCTTCGGCACTCCCGGCACACCGGTCGTCCAGCCCTCGAGCGTTCGCACCGTCAATTACACCGTGCCCTTCGGCGCGTTCGGCGGAATCGGCGCGGAGGGCTACGTCAAGACGTCTGCGGACTTCGCCATCGACGACGGAACGATCGCCGGCCAGCTCGCGGCGGCCGGCAAGCCGTCCTACAGCCCGGTCAAGATCACGAGCGCCTCGTCGACCCCGATCTTCTGCGTCCCGGCACCCAACACCGCGGCGACGCCTTGCGGCACTGCGGCGACCGCGACCCGAACGCTGCGCTTCACGCTGAAGGCCGCGGCCATCGACACCACCAATGACGCGATTGTGAACTATGACACCCTGGTCTTCTACAACGACGACGCTGCCGGCGCGAAGATTCCGACCGGCCCCTTCCCCCTGCCCGCGACCGGCCCCGCGTATGCCGAGGCGGGCGGCCCCTCGGCGAAGTTCTACCTGGACGGCACCGGGAACAAGGTCGGTGGCGCCTACTTCACCACCTTCATGCAGCCCGACCTCGCCCTCGTCCGATTCGCTCGAATCTCCTTCAACTACATCCCGCGCAACACCCCCGTCCTCGCGGACGTCGACGACGTGAACAACTACGTCGGCTTCTGGGCGCCCCAGCCGGACTTCCGCATCCCGGAGCGGCTGAGCCCCGGATTCGGTCCGTTCCCCGATGCGGAGCTCGAAGCAGTCTATGAGGATCTAGTCAAGACCTTCACGGCCTACCAGTCGAAGCTCGCGCTGCGTGCGATCAGCCGCAACCCGAACGCCGACCTCCTGATGATCTACTTCGAGCAGCCGGACGGATCGGGTCACCAGTTCACGCTCACCAACCCGCTCCAGCCGACCAACTTCCTCGATCCCACGAGCATCGGAACCCCGGGCAATCCGATCGGTGCGACCGGTCAGAGTCCGGCCCGTCTGCTGGCCTACGACCAGTATCTCAAGTACGCCTACCAGCAGGCCAACGCGGCGGTCCACTCGATCATCAAGGCCGTCGGTCTCGACGCCCAGGGCCGCCCGCGCAGCAACATCTTCGTGGTCTCCGACCACGGAATGGCGCCGTTCCACACGGCCGTGAGCCTGAGCAACCTGCTGCTCGCGGGCGGTCTCACACCGGCGGAGCTGGCCGCGACCTCCGTGCGGCTGCAGACCTCGGGTCCGAGCACGAACGTGTACGTCAATCTGGTCGGGCGCGAGGCCGGGGGGATCAAGACCACGACCGAGTACCTGGACCTCCAGACGAAGATCGTGAATGTCCTGACGAATGCCTACGACCCCAATTCGAACTACAACCCGGCTGGCACCAGCAACAAGCTCTTCACGCACGTGATCGCGCGACCGACCAGCTGCGGCTTCGTCGGCTTCTGCACGAACGCCGACATCGGCCAGGACTTCGGCGACGTCTTCGCAATGCTGCGCGAGGGCTACAACTTCGACGGCACCCAGTCGCCCGTGATCCTGCGCCTGGGTGACGCGGGTCCCGCGGCGACTACGCCCTACTCCCTGCCGAACTTCTACGGTGCGCATGGGCATGACTCGAGCTCGCCCAACATGAGCGCGATCCTGTTCGGCGCAGGGCCCAACCTGAAGACGGGCATCACGCTTCAAAGCACGCGCAACATCGACATCGCCCCGACGATCCTCCAGCTCCTGGGCGTAACGCCGTCACCGACCGTCGACGGTCAGGCGCTGACGCAGATCCTGCAGTAGACGGATCCACCGCCTGGCTGTCCGCCCGATTTCGGACAGCCAGGCGGTGCTCGTTCCAATCCTCGATTCACAATCCCGGAGGCCCGAGCTCGACATGCGTAATCTACCCACCGCCTCGAATCTGGGATGGCTGCAGTCCTTCACGATCGTGACCCTGCTCGTCCTGCTCTCGGCGGCCGCGCGGGCCCAGGTCGTCATCAGCCAGGTCTACGGCGGAAATGGCAGCACCTACAACAGGGACTACGTCGAGCTCTTCAATCCCGGCGCCGTCTCCGTCTCCCTGAACGGCACGTCGATCCAGTACGCCAGTGCGGCGGGCTCCGGCCTCTTCTCGGGCAACGGCATCACCGCCCTCGCCGGCACGCTCCAGCCCGGCCAGTACGCACTCGTCGGTGTGGGCCCGACGTCGGGCACGGGCGCACCGCTCCCGGCCCAGGACGTCTCCGGTAGCACCTCGACCAACCTGTCGAGCGCAAGCGGCAAGGTCGTGCTGGTGAGCTCCACCGCGGGCCTCGCCTGCAACGGCGGCACCACCACCTGCAGCCCCGCCCAGATCGCCCTGATCCTCGATCTGGTCGGCTACGGCACGGCGAACTTCTTCGAAGGCCCGTCCGCTGCCCCGACGATCTCGAGCACGACCGCGCTCTTCCGCAACGGGAACGGCTGCTTCGACAGCGACCAGAACGGCGCCGACTTCGGCTCCGGACCCGCCGCACCGCGCAACACGGCGACCGCCCTGAGCCCCTGCCCGACCGGCAATACGGTCGAGCTGTCGGTCGCTCCCGGCGCCGGCAGCGAGGCCGAGAGCACGGTCATCACCGTGACCGCCACCGCTTCTGCCCCGGTCGTCGGGGATCAGGCGGTTGTCCTTTCCGTCAGCGGCACGAACGTGACGGCCGGCGACTACATCCTGAGCGACAGCACGATCACGATTCCGAATGGCGGGACGA
>JANNQH010000715.1:0-9210 GCA_031400655.1 Deltaproteobacteria bacterium
CGAAACCGCCTTGCTCGCGCGCAGCTTCTCGATCTCGTCGGGCTTGAAGCCGTAGGCCGTGAGGATCTCTTCCGTGTGCTCCCCCGGCCGGGCCGGCGGTCGGTCGAGCGCCGCCGGCGTGCGGCTGAAGCGCGGCGAAGGCGCCGGCTGGGTCAGGCCGTGCCGCTCGACGTAGGTCGCGCGGTGGGCGATGTGGGGATGTTTGGCGACCTCCTTCATCGAGAGCACCGGCGCGAAGCAGATATCCGTCCCCTCCATCAGCGCACACCACTCGTCCCGCGTCTTGGTCTTGAAGATCGCCTCGAAGCGCTCCTTCATCTCAGGCCATTTCGCGCGGTCGTTCTGGCTCGGCAACGTCTTCGGGTCGAGGCCCAGCTTCTCGAGCAGCTCGGCGTAGAACTGGGGCTCGATCGAGCCGAGCGAGATATAGAGGCCGTCCCGGGTCTCGTAGGTCTCGTAGTAGTGGGCGCCGGTATCAAGGATGTTGGTCCCGCGTTCGCCCGTCCATGCGCCCATCGCGAGCATCGCATGGAAGAAGCCCATCAAGGTCGAGGCCCCGTCGACCATCGCCGCATCGATCACCTGGCCCTTGCCCGAGCTCGCCCGCTCGACCAGCGCCACCGCGATTCCGAAGGCGAGCAGCATGCCACCGCCCCCGAAATCGCCGACAAGGTTGAGCGGCGGCGTCGGCTTCTGACCCTTGCGCCCCATCGGCTCGAGAGCACCGGCCAGCGCTATGTAGTTGATGTCGTGACCGGCCGCCTGGGCCATCGGCCCCTCCTGGCCCCAGCCCGTCATGCGCCCGTAGACGAGGCGCGGATTGCGCGCGAGACAGACGTCGGGTCCGAGCCCGAGGCGCTCCATCACCCCCGGCCGGAATCCCTCGAGCAGAACGTCCGCCTGCTCGACGAGCCGCAGCACGACGGCGATCCCCTCCTTCGACTTGAGATCGACGGCGACGCTGCGGCGCCCGCGTGCGAGGACATCGATCGGTGCTCGTCCCATGTCGCGGCCCTGGCCGTGGCTGGCGCGATCGATGCGAACGACGTCGGCCCCCATGTCCGCGAGCATCATTCCACAGAAGGGCCCCGGGCCGATGCCTGCGACCTCGAGAACCTTGATGCCGTTGAGCGGTCCCTTACCCATGCGTCCGATTCCTCTCTCTGTTTATTCTTCGCGGAACGTATTTTCGGCGTCGCCCGTGAGAACCGCCTTCAAGACCTTGCCCGTCGCGTTGCGCGGGAGCGGCTCTGTGCGGATCTCGACGTGGGTCGGGACCTTGTAGTAGGCGAGCGACTGGCCGACCCAGTCCTGGATCTGCTTCGCCGCGAGCGCCTTCCCCTGCTTGGGAACGACGATCGCCTTCACTTCCTGGCCGAGCTCGCGGTGATCGACACCGACGACGGCGACTTCCTGGACGTCGGGGTGATCGTCGATCCGGTTCTCGATCTCGAGCGGATAGATGTTCTCGCCACCGCGGATGATCAGGTCGCGCTTGCGCGAGGCGAGGAAGAGCAGTCCGTCCTGGATACGGCCGATATCGCCGGTGCGCAGCCAGCCATCGGCGAAGAACGCCTCGGCGGTCGCCTTGGGATTGCGCCAGTAGCCAAGCATCACGTTCGGGCCGCGCACGCAGATGTTTCCCTCGGCGCCATCCGGCAGCCGATTGCCGTCGTCGTCGAAGATCGCGACATCGTTGCCCGGAATCGTGCGGCCCGCGGTATCGGGATGAGCGAGCAGCATCTCGCTCGTCGCCATCGAGCAGAGTCCGGCGCATTCAGTGAGGCCGTAGCCGACGTTGAAGTCGCCGCTTGCCTGCGGAAGCTTCTCGCGCAGCGTCCGCTGCAGATCGGGGGAGAAGGCCGAGCCTCCGCCGCCGGTCGAGCGGATCTGGCCGAACTTCTCGGGCAGGAACTCGGGGTGCTCGATCAGGCGCCAGAGCTGGGTCGTGATGCCGCCCCAGCGCGAGACGCCCTCTGCGAGCGTCAGCTGCATGATCTTCTTCGGGTCGAAGCGGCCGGTCGTCCAGATGAGCTTCATGCCGGTCGCCGGTGCCATCAGGGCGCCGGCCTGAAAGCCCGAGACGTGGAAGAGCGGGCTCGACATGATGGAGACGACGGGCGCGGGCGGCGCCGTCGGCGGGTGCGTCAGCGCCCTTGCGGCGCCATTCATGAAGGAGAGCATGAGGAAGGCGATGAAGTTGCGGTGTGAGACCATCGCGCCCTTCGGCCGGCCCGTCGTGCCGCTCGTGAACATGATCGCGGCGAGATCGTCCTCGCCGATCGGATGATCGGAGAGCGGCGCGTCGCGATCGAAATCGAGGTAGCTCTCGAAGCCGTCGTCGATCAGGACAGTCTTCACGCCGGGCTCGCGCCCCTCGAGGCGCGCGAGCCGCGCGCGGTCGGCGATCAGCAGCTCGGGCTCGCCGAGCTCGAGGCCGTAGCGGATCTCGTCGCCCTGCCACCAGCCGTTCATCGCGACGACGGTGCCGCCGAGGCTGAGCGTCGCCCAGGCCGACAGCACCCACTCGGGGCAGTTCGCGGCCAGGATCGCGACGCGACTGCCAGGACCGATGCCGTGTTTCGCGCAAAGCGCCGCCGCCACCGAGGCGACCAGCCGCTCGTGATCGCGAAACGTCCAGCGCGGGCCCGAGTCCCAGACCGCGAGCTCCGCGTCGCCAAATTGCAGCGAGCGCGCCAGCAGATCCCGCAGTGAGCGAAAGCGATTCTTGAAGACGGGCATCACGATCCCGTTCACGTTCTCGGGGACCAGCTCGAAGGGTCCGCCGGGCGCCGTCAGCGTCGCCACGGCCTGCTCGTAGGGGATCGGTGCTCTGGTCATGCGCGGGGCTCTTCCTTCTATACGTAGATCCGCGGTCGCCGGGGGTCGGCTGCCCGCCCGATGCTCTTTCAGCCGGGACCGTTTTGCAATGCGTCACGGCCCCCGACGCAACCGCCCAGGACGACTTCGAGCCGGCCATCAGCCGGAGTCGAAGACCCGGGCGACATCCTGCCAATCGCGGCAGCGCACGAGCTGGTCCCGGATGCGCCGCGGCAGGTGGGCGACCTCGCGGTTCCAGGGTCGGTCCATCAGCGCGACCGGGAGCCCGAAGTCTTCGACGAGGCGAACCGCGGTCGACAGGCTGTCCTCGACGGCGAGCTCGAAGCCGAAGGCCGGGAGGTCCTCGAAGCGGAGCGCCGGCAGGCCGCCATCGTTCCAGTCCGGGCGGCCCCATTTGTCGAGGTGGTGGAGCGCGTCGTGCTTCATGCCGTGGGTCTCGAGCCAGCGGCGCGAGGCGTCGGTCGTGATCGGCGGGCGGCCGGTCACGAGGGTGATCGAATGACCCGCGGCGCTCCAGCGATCGAGGACCTCGGCGGCGCCCGCGTGCGGCGCGATCGATTCGATCACGGCGTCCGCGTGGGCCACGTCCATGAAGCGACGGATCCCGTCTTCGTCGAGGCCGAAGGGCCGCGCGAGATCGAAGTCGCGCACGGTCTCGATCTCGACTCGCCGGTCGTGGAGCTCGTGCAGCAGGTCGACGAGCCGCTCGATCGTGGCCGAGAGGACGTCGTCGATGTCGACATAGATGCGGCGCGGAATCACGACGTCCCGTCTCCGCCGCAGCGATTTTCAGAAAGCGTCTCTTCGATCGCCGCGAGCGGGGCCTTCGCCTTGTCGAGGGATTCGAGGTATTCGGCGGACGGCGTCGAATCGGCGACGATGCCGCCGCCGACGTGGAGGTGTGCGATGCCGTCCTTCCAGACGAGCGTCCGGATCACGACCGAGAGGTCGAGCCCGCCGCGCAGATCGAGGTATCCCAGCGCCCCGGCGTAGACGCCGCGGCGAACGCTCTCGAGCTCTTCGAGCAGCGCGATCGCCGCGAGCTTGGGGGCCCCGGTCATCGAGCCCGGCGGAAAATTCGCGCGCACCAGATCGAAGGCGTCGCGGCCGGTCGCGAGCTCGCCCGTCACCGTCGACACCATCTGGAAGACCGATGCGTAGGCCTCGATCTGCATCAGCTCGGGCACCGCGATCGTCCCCGGCGCACACACCCGCCCGAGGTCGTTGCGCACGAGATCGACGATCATCAGGTTCTCGGCCCGATCCTTCTCGGAGGCCGCGAGCTCGCGCAGCAGCCGCGCGTCGGAAAGCTCGTCGTCGCCCCGCGGTCGCGTGCCCTTGATCGGCCGGCTCTCGACGCGACG
Organism: Deltaproteobacteria bacterium; assembly: GCA_031400655.1. Lineage (GTDB taxonomy): Bacteria > Myxococcota_A > UBA9160 > UBA9160 > UBA4427 > UBA4427. The sequence continues at coordinate 4,206 of JANNQH010000715.1, forward strand.
CGACGCATCCATGCGCAGGAAGCGCTCCGGCGAGCTCGAGAGCACGGCCGCATCCGGCAGCGCGAGATAGGCGCCGAAGGGCGCCGGATTGTGGCGGCGCAGCGCGCCATAGAGGAGCCAGGGATCCGCGGGGACCGGCACGCTGAGGCGTTGGCTGTAATTCGCCTGGTAGACGTTGCCGGCCGCGATCTCCTCGAGCACCGCGTCGACGGCCTTCGCATAACCGCTCGCGTCGACGGTCGAAGCGAGCGAGAGACCACCGGCTCGCGTGCCCCGCGCGACCGCCATGCGTCGCAACGCCGGCGCAACTGGCGCTGACAGCAGCGTCTCCACTCTCGCCGCCAACCGATCCGCCGCGGCCCGCGAGCAGGCCATCGCCTCCCCTCTCGCCGACTCGGCACGGGAGGATGCGACGCTGCCGAACCCGAGTCCGAACATCCAGAGCTGCCCGGCCGCGTGATCGTAGGCGAGCACCTGATCGACGAAGGCGAGCGAGAGATCCGGGAGCCCGACGTCGTCTGGGTTCTCGCAGCGCACCCGCGGCAGCGTCACCGCCGCGAGCTCGTAGCCGAAGAAGCCGACCGCCCCGCCGACGAACGGAAGATCGAGGCCCGAGGAAAGTCCGTCGACCTCGTGCCAGCGCGGATTGCCCGAGCCGATCGCCGTGCGCGTCGAGAAGACGAGGGAATCGGCCCGCGGCAGCAGCGACCGCACACAATCGAAGGGATCTGAATCGAGCTGGTGCGAGCCCCGGGCGAGCCCGGGTCGGACCGGGCGCAGCACGTCGATCTCGACCCGGCCGCCGCGCCCCCGGACCCAGAGATAGGGATCCGCCCCGGCGAATGAAAACCGCCCCAGGCGCCCGTCGCAGAGGGCGCTGTCGAGCCACCAGAAGCCCGGCTCGGCGTGCAGCCCGTCGACGAGCTGCAGCCAGGCCGAGGGCGTGGCCGGACGGTCGAGGGCGGCCAGGGCGATGCGCTCACCGGGCTTGAACATCTCGAGGGCTCCGAGGGAATCTCCGAAGGCGCGGAGGCTATCGCACGCCCGGAACCGCGTCACAATTCGCGCGCCAGCCGCTACACTGCGCCGCTCTGCCCCCCCGCCGCCTTCGAATCGAAAGACCGTGAAGCGAATCTGTTTCTACCACGCAGGCTGTCCCGATGGATTCGGCGCGGTCTGGGCCGTCCAGCGCGCCTGGGGCGAGACCGGCCGCTATGTCGCGCGGGGCCACGAGGACCGCGTCCGGCTGCCGGAATGCGAAGACGCCCTCGTCGCCTTCGTCGACATCGCACCGGCCCGCGAAGAGCTGCGCGAGCTCGCCGACGTCGCCGATCAGGTCGTGATCCTCGACCATCATGTGACCGCCAAGGAGCGGCTGCTCCGCGATCCCGCCTGGACCGACGCCCTCGAAGCCGACGGCCACGAGCTGCGCTTCGATCTCTCGCATTCGGGCTCGGTGCTCGCCTGGCAGTATTTCCATCCCGGAAAAGAAGTCCCCGGCATCCTTCAGTACGTCGAGGACCAGGACCTCTGGAATTGGAAGCTGCCGGCCTCGAATGCGGTCAACGCCGCGCTCGCCTCCTATCCCCACGACTTCGAGACCTGGGATCGGCTTGCTGCCCGCGCGATCGAGGAACTCGCGCAAGAGGGCGAGCCGATCCTGCGCGCGAATCGGATGGAGGTCGAGCGGCGCCTCGAGCACGCCCGCCCGGTGGCGCTCGGCACGCGCCGGATCGAGGCCGTGAACGCGTCGACCAACCGCAGCCAGATCGGCCACCAGCTGGCCGAACGCGCGCGCTTCGGATCACCCTGGGGTCTCGTGTACCGTGTCGAGGGCGCCGACGTCTTCGCGACGCTCTACTCGATCGGCGAGCTCGACGTCGCCCGGATCGCCCTCGAGTTCAGCGGCGGGGGACACAGGAACGCGGCGGGGTTTCGGGTTTCGCTGGCGCGCTGGATGGAAGAGTTCGTGCTCTAGTTTTCCCGCCACGCTGACGGATCGGAGACCACCTTCTCTCCGGAGGCTCCGCCGCCGAAGGTTTATCCTGACGCCGGACGGAAAATAAGAGGGATGTTCGTGGCGGGAGCAACGCATATCACCCGACGGTACAGCTTGCGTTCGCTTCCCCTGGCCGCGTTCCTCCTCTTCATGGCGAACCCTGGCCTCGCGCAGGTCGTAACGCCCTATTCCGAAGCCAACGTGCCGCTCGCCTCCCCCGCCAGCGAAGCCGCCTACACCGTCGATCTCACCGGCCTGCCCGGACGACCGCGCCTCGTGGTCGAAGCGATTCCGGACGAATCCCACCCGGACATGCAGCTCGAGCTCGAGATCTCCGGCTGCGTCGTCGAGACTCCGAGCAACACCGTCCAATGTCCCGGTGCGGCGTTCTCCGGACCGGTATCCGGCCTGAAGAAGGCGTCGTTCAATATCTGGCTATGCGCGCTGCAGCAGGACGGTAAGTTCACGACCCAGGGCGGATCCTGCGAGGTGAAGATCCGAGCGACCGACTTCGGCGCGGGCGGCGCTCCGGCGACCTTCAACCTCTTGATTCGCGGCGAGACCGATATCCCGACCTCGACGCTCAGCGCGCAGATCTCGACGACGGTGCAGTCCGTTTCGATTCCGGCGTCGAAGGACACGACGATCTATGAGGCGTTCACGGATGGCAGTAACGGCCAGGGTGAATCCATCTGGACGAGGGCGGGAAGCTCGAGCGACTCGATCAACGGGCTGATCGACTTCGACCTCGGCTCGTCGATTCCGACGGGCGCGACGATCCTGAGCGCTCGCATCGAGCTGAATGTGCTCGAGGCCGAGTCGCTACCGAGCGGTGCGCCTACGTTTCAGCTCTTTTCGATCCCCCTGTCGACCTTCCTCCCGATCCCGTGGGCAGAGGGGAGCGGCGACGCACCGGGCGACGAGTCCTCACCGCCCGCACTTCCCGCCGCCCACGCCGCGACGTGGTGGTATCCGGAAAGCGATCTCGGGTTGGCGGGGTCCCCGTGGTGGCAAGATGGCGGTAGTCGCGACTACCCCGAGCTCGCGACGACGAACGTGACCCAGACGGGGCTGATCGTGGTTTCCTCGACAGCTCTTCGAGACCACATCCATGCAATCCGCTCGAATCCAGCAACCCACGACGGTTTCCTGCTCGTCCCCTACGGCGGCGCGATCCGATTCGCGAGCGATGAGAACGGGGCGAGCTCGCTTCGACCCCGTCTCGTCGTCGACTACTCCGGCGGAAGCGCCGGCTCTCTCCCGACCGGAACCGCGAACTTCTACAATGAAGGCCAGAATTTCCGCTGGATCTACGACCTCGACAACGACAAGATCCTCGACACGCCGATCGCGGGTCGCTGCTCCTGGACGACGCCGTCGGGCTCCTCGCAATTCCAGATGCCCTACGCCTATCAGTTCCTCGGAGCGTCGAGCCATTCGGGTCTCGACTGCTGTACCTGGGAAATTCAGTCCAAGACGGGGGTCACGGGCTGCGGCCAGGCGATCTTCTACATCAATCTGGACGGCAGCAATCCCGCCAATCAGCCGGGCGATCTCGACCGCGACGGCATCAAGGATCTCTGCGACAACTGCCCCATCGTCCCGAACGGGCCCTTGCTCGGAACCTGCGTCACGGGACCCACCGCCGGGAGTCCGTGCCGCTCGAACGCTCAGTGCGGCGTCGGTAGCTGCAGCCTCGCCCAGGACGACTCGAATCGAAACGACGGGGGCACGGGCGACGTCTGCGTCCCCGAGCCCGGAGTCGCTGAAGGGCTCGGGTGGTCGTTCGTCGTCCTCGGACTGTTGAATCGCGTGAATCGAAGCAGGCACACCAAGGCGCTCCTGAATCGTCGAGGAGATGCAGCGGGGGGATCATGGTGAAGGCAAGCACTCTCGATCGCTTCCGCCTCGACGGTCGCGTTGCGATCATCACCGGCGCGGGCAAGGGAATCGGCGCCGCGATCGCGGCGGTGCTGGCCGACGCGGGCGCGGACTGCGTGCTCGTGGCCCGGACGGCGGCGGATGTCGAGTCCGTCGCGAAGGCTGTGCGCGAGCGCGGGCGGCGCGCACTGGCGATCGCGGGGGACGTCAACGATCTCGAGCTGCTCGCCCGGGTCGTCGAGCGGACGGTGTCCGAGCTCGGACGGCTCGACATCGTCATCAACAACGCGGGCGGCTCGCGCTCGAAGCGGATACTGCGCACGCGCGTCGACGAGCTCGAGCATTCATTTCATTTCAACGTGTCGGTTCCCTTCGAGCTGGTGCGGCTCGCGGCGCCGCACATGCTGGCCGTTGGCGAAGGCGCCGTCGTCAACATTTCCTCGGTCGCGGCCAAGAATGCGGTGCGCGGTAATCTCGCGCATGGACTGACGAAGGCGGCGCTGAATGCGCTGACGCGCCTGATGGCGGCGGAGCTCGCGCCGAAGATCCGGGTGAACGCCGTCCTGCCCGGCGCCATCGAGACGGATGCGCTGCGCGGCTGGCTCGCGTCGATGGATCCCAGCGTGCGCGAGACGATGATTCGCAATACGCCGATGCGCCGCAACGGCGAGGCCGACGACATCGCCGACGCCGTTCTCTATCTCTGCTCGCCCGCGTCGAGCTTCGTGACCGGGGAGCTCTTGAAGGTCGATGGCATGGCGGCCGACGATACGATCCCCGGCCAGATCCCGGATCTCTGAAACCGGCACGCGCGGTCGGGCGCCATCGGCTGATCTCGTCGTGCTAGTGTCGAAGGCCGTGCAGCCCTCGAAACGCGTCCGAAGAACCCCCGAGAACGCCCGCGCCGAAATCCTCGCCGCCGCCGAAGCGGCGCTTCGCGACAGCGATTTCCATTCGCTCACGGTCGAGACCCTGATGGAGCGGACGGGCATGACCCGCTCGCTCTTCTATCACTACTTCAAGAGCCTCGAAGAGATCGTGATTGCGCTGTTCGAGAGCGTCGAAGCCGAGGTGAAGGGCGCCGTCGACGCCTGGCTCGAGGGCGAGGACACCGCCGATCCCCGC
>JANNQH010000716.1:0-12302 GCA_031400655.1 Deltaproteobacteria bacterium
CGGCCGTCATCGCCGTCACGTCCATCGCCCGGGGATCGCGCCCCGCCTGCTCGCAGAGCTCGAAGAGCTGCTTCACGTCCCGCGCGAGGCTCTCCGGATCCGTCGCGATCGGAATCCAGCCGTCGGCCCAGCGCGCCGCCATCTTCATCCCGCGCAGACCGTGGACGCCGCATAGCACGGGAATCGGCTGCTGGACCGGCCGGTAGCGCGAGAAGAGCGCTGGGAAGTCGACATGCTTGCCGTGGTATTCCGGCACATCCTCCGTCCAGACGCGCCGCATCGCCGCGACCATCTCCTCCATCCGCGCGAAGCGCGAGGCGAACTCGACTCCGAAGAGCTCCATCTCCTCGACGAGCCAGCCCGCGCCGGCGCCGACGATCAGACGTCCACGCGATTGGCGATCGAGGGTCGCGAGGATCTTGGCGAGCAGCAGCGGATGCCGGAGCGGGACGAGACCGACCGCCGTCCCCAACCGGATCTTCGTAGTCGCTCCGGCAGCATGCGCGAGCGTCATCCAGGGATCGGCGAGATTCGTATAGAAATACGGCAGATGGCCGTCGACGAGCTGGACGTAGTCCCGGTCGATTCGCACGGGGACCGCGGGATGCTCGCCGACCCAGATCGACTCGAAGCCCAGCGCCTCGGCCGTGCGCGCATAGTCCGACGGAAGCACGTCATCGGGACCCGCCGGGCAAAGAACACCGACGGGCCGCACCGGCGTCTCGTCGCTCGACCGTGTCGCGCCCTGTCGTCGCGCTGCCTCGACCATGCTGCCCACGACTCCCTGGCTAGGCCCCGGCATTCCCCGCCGCCAGCACCGCCTTCGCCGTCTCCGCCCGCGCGCCGACCAGCGATTTCACGGCCTGCTCGATCCCGTCGATCGTGAGCGAATACATCGGGAAGAGCCCCGCGATCGTCCGCACCGTTCCCGCCATCGCCCAGGCTTCGGGCATCTCGGGATTGAGCCAGGCGCTGCGCGTGAAATGGCGTTGCAGGCGATCGAGCCAGACGAGGCCCGTCGTCTCGGTCTCGAAGCGCGGATTGATGTTGCCCCGCGGCGAGGTCAGCTCCGAGGGATGCATCGACCCGTCCCCCACGACGACGAGCTTCCAGCGCTCGCTGTAGGTCCGCAGCAGGTCGGAGGTCAACATCGATTGCTTGCGCATCAGCTGAGCCGTCTCGAAGACCCGCTCGTAGACGCAGTTGTGGAAGTAGTAGGCCTTGAAATCCCGCAGTCCCCGCTCCTCGTGGAGCGCCGACAAGAGCCGGCTCACCGGCTCGTAATAAGGATCCATCGTGCCGCCGACGTCCATCAACAGCAGCAGCCGCACGTCGTTCTTCTTGCGGGGCCGGAAGACGAGCTCGATCTCCCCCGCGTCGCGGCAGGTCTTGTCGATCGTCTCTTCGATATCGAGCTCGATCGGGCCGTCGGTGCGCGTCAGGTGGCGCAGACGGCGGAGCGCGAGCTTCACGTTGCGCACGTCGAGGGTCACGTCGGTGCGGTAGTCGCGGAACTGGCGGTCTTCGAGCACCTTCATCGCCATGCCCCCGCCACCCGCGCCGCCGACGCGGATGCCGGTCGGATGGTGACCGCCATGGCCGAAGGGCGAGCGGCCGCCGGTCCCGACCCAGCGCGAGCCGCCGTCGTGGCGCTCGGTCTGCTCCGCCATGGTTTCCTGGAAGCGGCGCATCAATTCGTCGATGTCGAGATGCTCGAGGGCGCGCCGGAGCTCTTCCGAGAGCTCTTCCATTGGATGCGGATCGGCGAGCCATTCGAGCAGCTCGGGTGGCAGCTCGATGGCGCCCTCGATGCCCTCGAAATATCGCGCGAAGACGAGGTCGAAGGTGTCGAAATCGGCCTCGCTCTTCACGAGGCAGGCGCGGGCGACGTGGTAGAAGCCCTTGATGTTCGAGTCGTGCAGGCCCTTCTCGAGACAGGTCAGGAGCATGCGCCATTCCTGCAGCGTGACCTTCAGGCCCGCGGACCGGAGCGCATAGAAAAAATCGAGGAAGACCACGCTCGCCTCCGACTAGCGGCCCTCCGATCAGCGACCCTCCGACTAGCGTCGAAGACCGCCGAGCTCGGAAAAGGCCTTCGGCGTCTTGCCGCCGCGCGCGACGAAGCTCTCGATCGCGCGAGTATCCTGCTCGTTCTTGAGCAGTGCCCCCATGAAGGGAATCTCGGCCTCGAGTCGCGCGGGCTCGATGCCGGCGCGGACGAGCGCCGTGATCCAGTCGATCAGCTCCGAGGTCGAGGGACGCTTGCGGAGCTCCTTCTGGTCGCGGAGCCAATAGAACTTAAGCAGCACCTGCTCGAGCAGCGTCTTCTCGACCCGCGGATGGTGGACCGCGATGATCTCCCGCATCTGGGCGACGTCCGGGAAGTCGATGAAGTGGAAGACGCAGCGGCGCAGGAACGCGTCGGGCAATTCCTTCTCGTTGTTCGACGTGATGATCACCATCGGCAGCTCGACTGCTTCGATCTCGTCCCCGGTCTCGAGGACGGAGAACCGCATCTCGTCGATCTCGCGCAGGATGTCGTTCGGGAACTCGAGGTCGGCTTTGTCGATCTCGTCGATCAACAGGACCTGACGATTCTTCGCCGAGAACACCCGGCCGAGGGGGCCGAGCCGGATGTAGCTCCGGATGTCACGGACATTGCCGTCGCCAAAGCGCGCGTCGTTCAGCCGCTGGACCGTGTCGTAGACGTAGAGCCCGTCGACGGCCTTCGAGGTCGACTTGATATGCCAGCTGTCGAGGGGCAGGCCGAGGCCTTCGGCAACGTGGCGAGCCAGCAGCGTCTTGCCGGTGCCCGGCTCGCCCTTCACGAGCAACGGCCGCTCGAGCGCGAGCGCGCAGTTCACGGCGTCGATCAGCGCAGGCGACGCGATGTAATTGGTCGTTCCGGCGAAACGCTTGAACATGGGCGTGTTCGAGCTGGAAAGCGAGCTCGGCGATCCGTTCGGGTGCGTAGACATGATCGACCTATGCGCGCCCGTGGACGAGCAGCTTCTTGTCGCTGCCGAAGAGCACGACGATCTTGTCCCGGCCCGTGAGCTCCTGGACGACACCGAGTCCGAGCTTCGTATGCTCGATCCGGTCACCGGGCTGATAGGCATCGCGAATCGAGTAGCCTCGCGACGGCCGGTCGAGATCCGCCTCTACGAGCAGGACCGCCGGAGTGGATTTCTTGCTCGACTTGGGCTTCGCCTTGAGCTTTCCGGCGCTTCCCTCCCAGGCCTTCGTCAGGGCGATGGGTCCGTCGAGCAGGGCACCCTGGTCGTCGTAGGACCATCCGGGCACGCCCTGCGTCGCCAGTCCGACGAACAAGATCTCGCAGCCAATCGACTCCGCGGCCTCGCGCGAGATGCGCTCGAGCTCGCGAATCCAGGCGGCGCCCTTCTGCGCCTCGCGCTTGCGGCAGAGCTCCCAATAGCGCGGGCTCGCCGCGATGATCACGGTGGGGGCCTCGTCGCTCGTCGTCTTGCCCGTCACCTTCTTGATCTCCTCGCGCAGCGCGAGTCGGTTGGCGTCGTAGGCCGCGGCGTGGGCCACGCCCTGGAGCATGAGACGCAGCGGCGTGTCGTTCGCGCCACTGCGGTTCGAGCCAGCCTCGATGTACTTCAACACCATCACCGCCGGTCGCTCCTCGCCGACGACGGCGAGCAGCGGGATGTCTTCGACCCCGGCGTTGGGATCGGCATCGCCCTGCTCCGGATCGGGAGCAGCGAGGCGGATCGGAACGTTGTGGTCGACGATCGTGAGGGGCTCGCCGGAAGGTAATTCGAGCGGGCGGTTCGGTGCGGAGACGTTGCCTTCGACGACTGCCCGGGCGATTGCTTCGACCAGATGCTTCTCGTCGCGGCCGTGCTGGCGGGCCTTCGCCTTGCGTCCCGTGCGCACGCCGAGATGGGTGAGTCCCTGCTCCGAGCGCTTGGGCGCGGCCGCCACCTCCTTCTGGTAGTCGGCCTCGAGGGTCGCCCCCGAGATCCGCTCGGCCGCGGCGCGGAAGCCTTTGGCCTGCTTGACGTCGTGGTCCTGGACGAGGTCGAGGATCGGATGGGCGCTCACAGGCAGGACACTCCTCTAACAGGCGCGCGCTCAAGGCGCCGCGCCGACCGTCGGAAGCAGGCCGATTCACCGGAAATCCGGCCAACCCGCCCTCCGAACGAACTCGAGGCCCCGCCATCCGGCTTGGGGCCTCGCGGACCACGTTAACACCGGTCCCCGGAGATTTCTTGATGGATAGAAGAAGAACCCGCGGGAAAGGCGGGCCGGTCAGTCCCTGCGGCGGCGCAGGCGGAGCTCGCCAGCCTCGAGCTCGAGGACGAGCTCGCTGGCTTCCTGCTCCCGGCGGAACAGGGTCGCGTCGAGGGCGGCCTGATGCTCGGTGGCGCTGGCCGACTCCGAGGGCCCCGGCGAGCACGCGGCTGCCGGGCAGATCTCGAAGGCGGGGTGGTACTGAGAACGCTGCGACATCCGATTCCGTCTCCTGAAGGCCCGCCGGGTAGAACGACCCGATCACGATCGACTTATCGCGAGCCCTGCTACGAGTCTTGAAAAGATTCCGCACATCGAAGATGCATTCCTGCACGCGCGCCCCTGCAAGTGCGCCAAAGGCGTCGCTCGCAGCGAACGAATCTCGCAGCGCGGCCGTCCCTCGCTCATTCAAACTGAAATCGCGACACGTCGATTCGAGCCCCACCGCAACTCGACAGCCCACCGCCAACGCCCGAGACTCCGATCCGTGACCCGCCCTGCTCGCCCCGACCCTCGCTCGCGCCGCCCCCTCGCTCGCAGCGCGGCGATCTCGGCCGCCCTGTTGACCACGCTCTTCAGCCTGCTCCCACTCGCGTCGGGCTGCGGCGCGCTGCTGGTGGGTGGCGCGGGCACGAGCGCCATCGCCTTCGCCACCGGCGAGCTCCGCACGACCGAGCCGACCGCGATCGCCGAGCTCGACGCCGCCTGTGCCACCGCCGTCGACGTCCTCGGCTACGACGAGGTCGAGACCGAGCGGGATGGGGAGCGCATCCGCTGGCGCGCCCGCACCGCCGCCGGCGACCCGGTCGACATCCGACTGCTCACTCGCGGTCCAGCCTCGACCGAGCTGCGAATCCGGATCGGCGTGTTCGGCGATGAAGCCAAATCCCGTCTCGTGCTCGAGCAGATCCACCAGGCGCTCTAACTGTCCCTTCGACAGGCGCTCTGTTTGTCCCTTCGACAGGCCCTGCGAGCGCACGCGTGTGCTAACGGTCTGCTCCGATTCCGCCCCGAATCGACGCGAGCGTGCCCCCCAGCCCGGTCGCGAGCGGCGACGCGAGTTGCCGTCCCGAACGTCCATCGAGGCAGCCGCTTGTCCGAATCCGATCAGCTCGATCTCGAGCGCCAGTCCCAGTCCCAGCGCCATTCCGACCGCCATTCCGAGCGGCCGAGCGATGTCTTCGCCCGCCGCCACCTGGGTCCCCGAGCGGGACAGATTCACGAAATGCTCCAGACGATCGGGCTCGAACGCCTCGAGGATCTGGCCGCGGCCGTGATCCCCGCTTCGATCCTGGCCAAAGCGCCGCTCGTTCTCGATGGACTGCCGGAGGCCCCGCTCGGCGAGCACCAGCTGCTCGCCCTGCTGCGCGAGATCGCCGCGGAGAACAGCGTCCATCGCAGCTACCTCGGCCAGGGCTACCACGACGTGATCGTGCCCGGTGTGATCCAGCGAAACATCCTCGAAGGTCCCGGCTGGTACACGCAGTACACGCCGTACCAGGCGGAGATCTCCCAGGGCCGCCTCGAAGCGCTCCTCAACTTCCAGACGATGGTCTCGGATCTCACCGGCCTCCCGCTCGCGAACGCGTCGCTGCTCGACGAGGCCACGGCCGGCGCCGAGGCGCTCGGACTCTGTCGCTCACTCGCGGGCGGCAAGAAGCGCGGCTTCTTCGTCTCGCTCGATTGCCATCCCCAGACCCTCGGCGTCATCCGCACCCGTGCCGACGCCCTCGGCATGACCTGTCATGTCGGCGATCCCGAGAAGGCGGATTTCGCAGCCCTCGACTGCTGCGGCGTCGTGCTCCAGTACCCGGCGAGCGACGGCCGCATCTTCGATCCGCGCGGTGTGATCGAGCGTGCACACGCAGCGGGGGCGCTCGTCTGCGTCGCAGCGGACCTGCTCGCGCTGACGCTGCTGACGCCGCCGGGCGAGCTCGGCGCCGACGTGGCGTTCGGGACGACGCAGCGCTTCGGGGTGCCGATGGGCTTCGGCGGGCCCCACGCCGCCTACTTCGCGACGAGCGACGAGCACGCACGGCGCCTGCCTGGCCGCCTCGTCGGCATCTCGAAGGATCGAAACGGCAAGCTCGCCTATCGCCTCGCGATCCAGACCCGCGAGCAGCATATCCGCCGCGATAAGGCGACCTCGAACATCTGCACGGCCCAGGTCCTGCTCGCGATCATGGCCAGCATGTACGCCGTCTACCACGGCCCGGAAGGCTTGACGCGCACGGCGAAGCGCATCCGCTTCCTGACGGCCGTGCTCGCCCGCGGACTGCGAAAGCTCGGCCACGAGGTCGCGGACGTGCCGTTCTTCGACACGCTGCGCGTTCGGCCCAGGGGCGGCATGAACGTCCAGTCGGCACTCTCCGCGGGCTGGGACCGGGAGATGAACTTCCGGACGCACTATTCACAAGGACAGTCGCAAACCAAGCCCGACGGCAGCGTCGGCATCTCGCTCGACGAGACGACGACGAGACAGGACGTCGAGGACATTCTCGAGGCCTTCGCGAACGACCGTGAAATCGCCTTCGGATTCGACGATCTCGTCAGCGAGCTCGAACGCGCGGGCGGGCTCCCGAAGCTGCCCGAGGCGCTCGTGCGCCGCTCGAGCTTCCTCACGCATCCAGTCTTCCATCGCCATCACTCCGAGACCGAGATGCTCCGCTACATCCATCGCCTGCAGGCGAAGGATCTCTCGCTCACGACGTCGATGATTCCGCTCGGCTCCTGCACGATGAAGCTCAATGCGACGGTGGAGATGATCCCCGTCAGCTGGCCCGAGTTCGGGAAGCTCCACCCCTTCGCCCCCGTCGATCAAGCGGCGGGCTACTCGATCCTGTTCGAGCAGCTCGAGACCTGGCTCGGCCAGATCACCGGCCTGCCGGCGGTCTCGCTGCAGCCGAACGCGGGATCCCAGGGCGAATACGCGGGCCTGCTCGCGATCCGACGTTATTTCAAGGCGCGCGGCGAGAGCGAGCGCGACGTCTGTCTGATTCCGGTCTCGGCCCACGGCACGAACGCTTCGAGCGCAGTCGTCGCGGGCTTCCGCTGCGTCGCGGTGAAATGCGACGAGCGCGGGAACATCGACGTCGGCGATCTGCGCCAGCGCGTCGCCGAATACCACGAGCGGCTCGGCGCCCTCATGATCACCTACCCGTCGACCCACGGCGTGTTCGAAGAGTCGGTGCGCGAGATCTGCCAGGTCGTGCACGACGCGGGCGCCCAGGTCTACATGGACGGCGCCAACATGAACGCGCAGGTCGGCCTCACGTCCCCCGCCGCGATCGGCGCCGACGTTTGCCATCTGAACCTCCACAAGACGTTCTCGATTCCCCACGGCGGCGGCGGCCCTGGCATGGGCCCGATCTGCGCCGCCGAACATCTGCGCGACTTCCTGCCCGGGCATCCGATGTTTGGCGAAGGAGCCGTCTCGGCCGCGCCGTTCGGCAGCGCTTCGATCCTGCCGATCTCCTGGACCTACATCGCGCTGATGGGCGCGGAGGGCCTGACGCGCGCGACCCAGATCGCGATTCTCAACGCGAACTACATGGCGCGCCGCCTCGCGCCGCATTTCGAAGTGCTGTACTCGGGCCCGGGCGGTCGCGTGGCCCACGAGTTCATCATCGATTGCCGGCCCTTCGAGCGCAGCGCCGGGGTCACCGTCGAAGACATCGCCAAGCGTCTCATCGATTACGGCTTCCACGCACCGACGATGTCGTTCCCCGTCGTCGGCACGCTCATGATCGAGCCGACCGAGAGCGAGTCGAAGGAGGAGCTCGACCGATTCTGCGACGCGCTGATCACGATTCGCGACGAGATCGGCGCGATCGAACGCGGGGAGATCGGGGAGGCGGACTCGCCGCTCAAGTTCGCGCCGCATCCTGCGGACATCGTGTGCGGAAATGAATGGCCGTTTGCCTACAGTCGGGAGCAGGCGGCCTATCCGGCACCGTGGACGCGCCAGCACAAATTCTGGCCCCCGGTGTCGCGCATCGACAATGCGTTCGGCGATCGCAATCTGGTGTGTACCTGCCCGCCCATCGAGGACCTCGTCGAGCCCTGAGGGCTTTCTCGTGTTGGCTGAGGGCTCTCTCGTGTTGGCTGAGGGCTCTCTCGTGTTGGCTGAGGGCTCTCTCAATTCCCTCGCCCGGGGTGCTACGGTTGCGATTCCTTTGCAGCCACGGAGCACCCCCACGTGGTCGAGCCGACTTCGCTGTTCGAGATCTTCTGGTCCGGTGATCCGGCGACCCGCCGGGTGCTGTGGACGATCTTTGGCCTCGTCGCGCCGATCGCGCTGGCCGTGTTCGCTCCCCTGATCGTGCGAGCGACACGTCTGTTCTTTCTCGAGCGACGCCTGCGCGACACCCTCGAGGAGTACGAGTCGAAAGGGCCCGCAGCCCAGCGCAGTGCGCTGCGCGAATGGCTCCGGGACTCGGCCCTGCGCCGGCAGTTCGAAGAGTTCGAGCGGCGCTGGACGACAGCCCAGGTCAGTGAGGGCGGAGGCCGCGCGCCGATCCGCCTGCTCGACGTGTTCGAGGATCAACCGCTGCTGCCGATCGGCCCCCGACGAAGCCTGATCCCGGTGCTGCCGGGTCTGTTCCTCGGGATCGGGGTGTTCGGCGCGTTATTCGGCCTGATCCCCAGTGTGACGGGACTGGCCGTTCCGACCGCCGGCGAAGCGCCGGTCGACCCGCTCGCGCTCCAGCTCGGACTCGCCCTGCGCGCGACGGCCTGGGGCTTCGCATCTGCGATCGCGGCCTCGATCGTGGGACGCCTCGTCGAAGGCAGCTTCGAGGCCCGCAGCCGCGGGCTAGACGATATCCTGATGCGCGCCTACGAAGCCGTGTCTCCGGGCGAGCTCGCAGAGATCACGCGCCGGACCCAACAGACGAGCCTCGATACGCTCGGCCGCGAGCTCACCCAGTTCGCCCACGAGCTGAACGAGCGGCTCGAGCGCGGGCTGCAGCGGATCGAGCAGTCCTCCGCCCGCGCCGCGAGCCTCGTCTCCCAGGAGCAGCGCGGCGCGCTTCACACGGTGGTGCAGGAGCTCTCCCTCGCCGTCCGCCAGGGAGTCGAGCACCACCTTTCGGAATTGCGCGGCGCCCTCCAGCGCGCGGTCGACTATCAGAGCTCGGTCACGAATGGCCTGTCCGAGACCTTCGAACGCATGGTCGAGAACGCGCAAGTCCAGGACCGCGTGGCGCGCACGCTCACCGATTCGGCGAGCGCCCTCGACGCCGCCGCCCGCTCGCTGCGCAGTGAGGCGAATCGCGCGGAGCCTTTCGGCGCAGACGGTGGCGCGGCCCACCCGGCCGATGGCTTCGAGCTCGAACGGCTGCGCGAGAGCGAGGCGATCGCGGCGCAGATCGCGGACGAGATCGGTCTGGCCCTGCACGGCTTCACGCAACAGGTCCAGCAGATCGACAAGACCATGGAGGCGCTGCGTCTCGAGATCCAGGAAGACGGTCGCTCGCGCAAGGACGCGGCCGCCGATCCGACCCGGCGCCCAAAGCCGGAGCGGGCGCTGCCGCCGCGGGAGCGGAGCTGGTCGCCCGCCCCCGGCGACCGGCCGTCCACTGTCACCCCGGCGACAGCCCCGGCGACGCGACTCCCGGACACGCCGGCCTCGAGCGAGACACCGGCCCAGGCGATTTTCGCAGCGCCCCCGGCGACTTCGGCACCAGCGCTCGAACGCGCCGGAGGTCCGGCGGGCGCAGACCGCGGTGCAGACCTGGCTGCGGTCGACGGCCCGATCGGACGCGAGCTTTCGCTCTCGGGCTTCCGTGTCGGCGCTCCCCGTGCACAGGGTCCCGACCCCTACGAGCGGCTCGCGACCGGCGTCGAGCCCCCGTCGAACGTGCGCCACTTTCCGACCCGGGACCGCGAGCTCGGCGACGAGCTCAAGCTCTCGGGCCTGTTGGGACCGAGCGGGCCCCTCGGGGCCGGCAGCTCGCCTGGCGGGCCGCGACGTCAACCTGCCCCCGTCGACACGCGGTCCGACGCCGATCGGGCAGAGACGCGGGACGAGCAGGATTAGGCCGTGTCCAATCGCTATCACAGCCGCAAGATCGACAGCGATCCCCGGCCCACGTCCGGCCGCGAGGACTTGTTCGGCGAGGGCTGGATCGCGCTCGGCGCCATCGCGCTCGCATTGATCACCGTCGCTGCGCTCACGGGCAGCGCCGGTCCCGGCCTCGGCCGCGGCAGACTCGACGCTTCGCAGGCGATCCTCGCCACGGTCGAGCCCGCCGAGCGCTCCCTCGCCGCCGTCGAATCGGCCTTTGGCGCGCTCTGTCAGGAGCCCGTCTTGATCGGCCTCGAGCTCGAGCCCGATTGTGAGACCGGCGTCATCACCCTGCCCGACAGCTATTTCACCGGCCACTCGAATCCGCGCATCCGTCCCGAGGCCCGCGAGTACATTGCGGCCGCGATGACGACCTATCTGACGCGCCTGCGCCAGCTCCCCGCGATCTGGGAAAGCCTCGAAGCGATCGAGATCCGGGGCCACAGCGACGCCCGCAGCGCCCGCGGCCTCTACTCGGCGAACCTGGTGGGCTCGCAGCAGCGTGCGCTGGCGACGCTGCTCTTTCTGGTCGGGCCGAGTGGCGTCGCTTCGGAGGTGGACCGGGCGGACCTCGAACGGTTGGCCGTGGTGTCGGGCACTTCTTTTTCCCGGCCGCCGATCGCGTGTCCTGAATCGACCCCCGAATGCCAGGCGCAGTGGCGTCGCGTCGAGATCCGACCCGTGCTGTCGGAGTCGCTCCGCCGCGGGGACTGGGCGAGGACGATCGAGGATCTGCGTGTCTCGACGGCGACGCTCCACGGGATGGAACGGGAACCGGCGAGCGCGACTCCCTAGAGCTGCGACCCGGAGTCTCGGCGGTGTCTACTGGGCCGGCATTGGTTTGGTATGGTCTGCCAACTTTTGGCCACCTGACCAGCTACCTGACCCGACACCTGACCAGTGATGGACCCACCACGGAGAAGCCCGATGAATCGCATTCGCCCCTCTCTCTTCGGCCCGCTTTTCGTTCCGGGCAAGCCCGCCACCCTGCTGACGGCGTTCTTCGCGATCGCCCTGCTCGCGTTGGCCTGCGATTCCGGAACCCAGGAGCCGGAAGCGCCGACGCCGGCCGCGCCCGAGGCAACCGGTGATGCGGGCTCGACCGCCGACGGCAGCGACTCAGCGCCCGCGCCCATGGCGCACCAGGGCGAGATCGATTCGTCGCGCTTCCCGACCGAGCTTCCGGAGGGTGTGAGTGCCGCCGTCCCGGACAATTTCCCGACAGACGTCCCGATCTATCCCGGCGCCCAGGCGGCCCAGGGCAAAGGGGTCGAGGTGGAAGGCTCGCCGCAGTCTGCCGTCCAGTTCGTCACGAACGACGCCTACCCCGACGTCCACAAGTTCTACAGCGAGCAGCTGCAGGCCAAGGGCTGGACGCTCAGCGAGGACGCCGAGAACGAGGGGGCCGCAACGATCCAGGCGGCCAAGGGCGACTGCAAGACGAACGTCCTGATCATCCCGGCCGAGGGCGGCGGAAGCGACATCTTCATCGTCAGCGAGTGCTGATCGGCGCGGGCTCTTCACAGCCGGAAGCCCGCCGCGCGTCTAGACGCGCGGGCTCGCGGCTCAATCGTCCTCCGACCGGGTCTGCCGGCGCACCTTCGCCGCGCCCTGCCGGCGTTTCGAATCGAGACGCCGGGACTTGGCGGCGCGAGTCGGCTTCGTAGGACGGCGCGGGGTCTCGACGACGAGCGCGGCGACGAGCAGCCCCTGGAGACGCTCCCGGGCGTCCTGGCGGTTGCGGTGCCGACTGCGGTGGCGGTCGGCGTGGAGCACGATCTCGCCCTCCCGCGTCAGCCGATTCGCGAGCCGGGCGAGCGCCCTCGACTTAGCTTCCGGCCGCAGGCCACGGGTGTCGCGCAGATTCCAGCGCAAGGTCACGCGGGTACTCGAGGTATTGACGTGCTGACCTCCGGGCCCGCCGGATCGGCTCGCGAGCTCGACGAGCTCCGATGCGGGGATGTGGTTGCCGCCG
>JANNQH010000717.1:0-1650 GCA_031400655.1 Deltaproteobacteria bacterium
ACGCCTCCGACCAACGATCCGCGCCCGACGATGCGCGAGGTCTTCGAGCAGATGAAGATCTTGATTCCTCTCTCTATCGACGAGGACCGCTGGAGCGACCCCGACGCCCAGCCGCGCATCCGCGCCGCTCTCGATCGCCTCGAGAGCGCTGCCGGCGCGCTCGAAGCGCACGGACGCCAGCGAGAGGCGGGCTTCAACGAGCTCGCACTGAATCTCGAGCGCGACCTGCGCGAGGTTCGCGAGAACTACCGAACCGGCGCATTCGAGGAGGCGCGCTTCTTCCTCACCGGCAGCCTGCAATCGTGTGTGGCCTGCCACGTCCGCCTGCCGTCGTCGCAGACGTTCCCCTTCGCGGACCAGCTGATCGACCAGGTCGAGATCCAGTCCCTCGATCCGCGGGAGCGAGCCTGGCTCTACGTGACGGTGCG
Organism: Deltaproteobacteria bacterium; assembly: GCA_031400655.1. Classification (GTDB taxonomy): domain Bacteria; phylum Myxococcota_A; class UBA9160; order UBA9160; family UBA4427; genus UBA4427. Next base: position 429 of record JANNQH010000717.1, read on the forward strand.
GCGATTCGACTCGGCCCTCAGCGCCTGGGAAGGCATGATGGCCGACCCGAAGCTGACGCCCGCCGAGCTCGATGCGAGCGGTGTGCTGGTGGACTATCTCAACGTCGTCCTGCGCGTGCGCACCGACATCCCCCGCGCGCGCAAGACGCTGACGACCCTCGCCGCACGCAAGGACGTTCCGGTCTATCTCTCCGAGCGCCTCGCGAGCTGGCGAAGCGCCCTCGACGAGCTCGATGCGGCGAGCTTCCAGCCGGGCGCCGGCCGGGCCCTCGAGAACGGATCTGCCCTTGCGATCAAAGCGGGACAGGTCGCCCAGGGGCCCTTCGGTCGGGACGGTCTGATCCAGGACCTCGCTTCGGCGAGCCTGCTCGTGCGCTGGCTCGAAGAGGATCGCGCCCGGCGCGAGAGCGTGACCCGCAATCCGACCGCGAAAGAGCGGGCCGACACCGCCCAGGCCTACTATTGGCTCGGCGTCGTCGAAGCCCGGAGTCTCGACGGGTTCTGGGTCAACCTCTCCGAGCGCCACCTCGAATCCGCGATCCGCGCCGATCCCAAGGGTTCGTATGCGAAGAAGGCCTATGCGCGGCTCGAGGAGACCCAGTTCCTCGGCTACGGCGGCGCGTCGGGCAACGACCTGCCGGCCGACGTGGTCACCAACCTGCGCGAGCTACGGGAGCTGATCCAAGCGAATTAACGCCCCTCTCGGGGCCGAGTCGCGGACGCTGGGATCACCGCACGACACACAACAAGGAGCACCGACCATGAAGATCTCGAACATCCTCGTCGCGACCGATTTCTCACCGAGCTCCGCCAAAGCGGTCGCCACGGCGGCCGACTACGCGCGACATTTCGAGGCCCAGCTGACGATTCTCCACGCCTATCGCGTGGACATTCCGGTGGCCTCGCCGCTCACCGGAGGCGGCTATGTGCTCCCGGACGGCTTCTTCGAGCAGCTCGCGAAGGAGGCGCGGCTGCGCGTCGAGAAGCTGGCGAGCGAGGTCGCGGCCGGGGGCGTCACGGCCGTCGGCGTCGCCATCGATCGGCATCCGGCGACGGCCATCGTCGAGGAGGCGAAGGCCCGCAAGGCCGACCTGATCGTGATGGGCACCCGCGGCCTCACCGGGATCAAGCATCTCGCCCTCGGCAGCGTCGCGGATCGCGTCGTGCGGACGGCGCCCTGCCCGGTCCTGACGGTGGGCCACGAAGACTGATCAGCGCTTTT
>JANNQH010000718.1:0-6280 GCA_031400655.1 Deltaproteobacteria bacterium
TGCGGTCGAGCCGGAAGGCGCCCGGATCGCTGTGCACCGACTCGTCGCGATTGGCCGATCCGATCCCCATCTCGACCGTCTCGCCCTTGCGGATCAGGACGCCGCCGATCTCGACGTCGCGCGTGCAGACGCGGGTCGTGCGCTGGACCGGCGAGTCATGGCGGAGCGACTCCTCGAGAAAGAGCGGGATCAGCTCGCGATGCTTGTCGAGGCGCGTATAAAGAGAAGGATCCTGCACGAGCCGGTTCATCAGGTGGGCGAGGAAGGAGCGCGTCGTGTGGACACCGGCCTGGACCATGAAGTGGAGCTGGGTCGTGAGCTCGAGCTCGCTGAGCGGGCGGCCTTCTACGTCCGCGGTGAGGAGAACCTTGAAGACGTGGTTCGTCGGCTCGGGCAGCGCGCGCTGCTCGGCGATGCGGGCGCGGAAGTAGACGTGGCTCGCGGGGCCTTCGGGCGGGACGCCCGGGGTCGCGGGGCGCGTCATGATCGTCCCGTCCGACGACCAACGCATGAACTCGGTAACGGCGTCGCGACCGAACCCCATGATATGCGACATCGCGAAGGCGGGGATCGCCATGGCGTAGTCGCCGTGGAGGTCGGCCGCCCGTCCGGCGGCGTTCTCGGCGAAGAGCACGTCGAGCAGGCGATTGCACTCCGCTTCGAGGATCGGCTCGATCTGCCTGACGCGATGCCAGGCGAAGATCGCGTTGTAGAGGCGCCGGATGCGGCCGTGGCGCGGCTCGGGAATCTCGGACAGAAAGTGCTGGTCCTCGGGAATGGTCGCGACGCCAGCCGGGATCCCGGTAATCGGGCCGAGCTCGGCGCGGAAGGTGTCGACGTCGATGAGGGCCGCCTCGATGTCCTCATGGCGCGCGAGGTACCAGCTGCCCGAAGGTGTGCGATAGACCGGCTGCTCGCTCCGGATCCGCTCGAGCAGGTCGAAGGGCACGCCCTCTTCGACGAAGCGCCGATCGTGTGGATCGAATCGGATGTCCTGTCCGCTCACCATGCCTGCCCCTTCGCAAGCCGCATCAGCTCGACGCGCGTGCCGTCCGGATCGGCGAGGAAGATGATCTGCACCGCATCCGGATCGTGCTGACCGCTGCGGGTGCCCGCGACGATCGTCCCGCCATAGCGTACGAGATCCGCCGCCGCGGCATCGACGTCGTAGACCACGAACGAGAAATGCGTCATGCCGAGCTGATTGCGGCGCGTCGACGGCACGCCGAAGACGCCGGGCGACGCATAATGGAGGAGCTCGACCCGCAGCCCTCCCTTCTGGATGAAGAGCGACGTCAGCTTCACCGGCGGATCGACCTCGGCGATGCCCCGCTCGAGCTCGAAGCGGGCGAACTCCTCGAAGCCGAGGCCGTCGACCCAGAAGCGCAGCGAGCGCCCGAGGTCGGAGACGCACAGGCCAATGTGGGAGGTCGCGTATTGGAAGGCGGAGGCCATGACGGGAGCGTGACAGCCCGGAGCCCGCACCGCACCGGGGAGAACCGAGTCGAGATCGCAGTCCGTCTCGAGCTCGGCTCCAAAGATCCCTTTGGGGTACCTGCGCGAGGCGGGCGGCGTCCGTACGACCGACGGAAAGCTCCACGAGCTCGATGTGCTCGTGTTGGCGACGGGCTTCCATGTCGATGCCTTCGTTCGGCCCATGGCGATCCGCGGGCTCGACGGCGTGATGCTCGACGATGTCTGGAAGGATCGGCCCTCGGCCTACATGTCCATCGGCGTCCAGGGCTTCCCGAACTTCTTCATGATCAACGGGCCGAACAGCCCGGTCGGGAATTTCTCGCTGATCCGCACGGCGGAGATGCAGTTCGAATATCTGATGAAGCTCGTCGACCACGTCGCCGCGGCGAAGCAGACGGTCTGGGCGACCGGCTGCCGCAGCTGGTATCTCGCCGATCGCGGCATTCCCTTCCTCTGGCCTTTCTCCTTCACGCGTTTCACGCAGGAGATGGAGAAGTCGCGCTTCGAGGATTATGCGATCGGCTAGGCAACCGACTCCAAGATTCCGATTGACTTTTTTACTTCCCGGCCCTTAGTATCGATTCATCGAAGACTCCTTGGGAAGGGGCAGCCGATGGTATGGACAGCTGCGTGCTCCGCTCCCCTCGCGAGCGTTCTGATCGCGCGCACCCGCTGTCGAGCCGCGCTCCAAATCGAACATTCAGCCAACGTTCCGCTAAAGGATCCCTTGATGCGTCGCTATGCCCTCCTGATCGTGTCGGTGTTCAGCGTCCTTTTCTCGGATGCGCTTGCCTCGGCCCAGCTGATCGATTTCGAGTCGACGCCCGGCGGCGCAATCCCGATCGACGACGCGCTCCTTGGCACGCCCTACCCCATCGGTGGGCCGGACTCGGTGCGGTTCTTTTTCGACAGGAACCTCAACAACACCTTCGACCCCGGCGTCGACGATCTTCCCGCCTTCGAGGTCGCAGGCGACGACGCAGTGGACGGGTTCGTCCACAACGCTCTGCTCCAGGGCGACATTCCGGCGGCCGGCTTCGCGGCGCAGCTGGGCGACTATTTTTTGCGTCCGGTGCAAGCGGGCAGCGTGCCGTCACCGTTCATCATCGACTACAACACGACGCTGTCGATCTCCGCGCTCTCCGGTGAGATCTGGGACATCGACGGCAGCCCGACGGCCACCGAGCAATGGCAGGTGGACCTCCTCGATGTCGCAAACAACGTGATCGCCAGCCAGAATTCGCCGACGGGAGTCGACTCGACCCTGGACTCCACGCCCTGGACGTTCGTGTTCAGCGGATTGCCGGCCGGGGTCGACAAGGCGCGACTGACCTTCATCGGCAGCAAGACCAGCGGCGTGGGACTGGCCTTCAACAACTTCAGCCCGTTCGCGATTCCCGAGCCCGGCACCGCGCTACTGATCGGCGCCGGCCTGGCCTGGCTGGCGGCCACCCGCGAAGCACGAGACCGTCGCTAGCCACCCCTCCGCGAGTCAAGCCGGACCCCGGGCTCACCGATGGCGAGACAGCACGCCGCACCACCTTCGCCCACCCGACGGACGGACCAGCCATGTCCAAGCGCCTCCTGCTCACCCTGATTTTCACCAGCGCCTGCGCGTCTGCACCTCCTCCGCCGCCCGTCGTGGCGCCGGAGCCTGCGGTGAATGTGAAGATCGAGCCGTCCCCCGAGATCCTGCGCCGCGCCGATGCGGACCGGGTGCAGGCGCTCGAGGTCGAGGTCGAGCGCCTGCGTGCGGATCTGCGCGACGCAGAGGAGACGCTGCTCGCGGTCGAGTCCGGCATGCGCGGGGCGCAGGGTCGCGCGGAGGCGGTCTCGGCTCTGGCGGAGACCCGCATCCAGGTCGATCGCGCGGCGCGACGCGCGCCGTGGCGCATCGAAGACGCGGAGGAGGCGCGCGCGAAGCTCGCCGAAGCCGAGCGCCAGCTCGCCGCCCAGCACGTTGGCCCCACCGTCTTCTTCGTCTCGCGCGCGCGTCGTATCGCCGAATCGCTGACCGCCGACGCGGATCGGGTCCGCGCGAACCCAAACACCGCGTTCGTGCGCGGCAATCGCGTCAACCTGCGAAGGGGCCCTTCGCAAGCGGAGGCGGTGCTGAAGACGCTCCCGGCCAGATTCCCCGTTTTCGTCGAGGGGCAGGAAGGCGACTGGTCGTTGGTGCGGACTGCCACCGGTCACGTGGGCTTCGTGCGCAGCGATCTGCTGGCCAAACGTTGAGCGGCTCGCGCGCAGACGCTCAGTCGCGCGCCACCTCGACACAATCCTTGCCGGCGTGTTTCGCCGCGTAGAGCGCGCGGTCGGCATCGGCGAAGAATCGCACGCGCTCTCCGCGATAGGCCGCGACCCCGATCGAGACGGTGACGGAAATCGAACAATCGGCGCCGGGTCCCCGGAATACATGCTCGTGCACCGCCAGCCGAACCTGTTCCGCGAGCATGACGGCGAACCCCAGGCTCGTCTCCGGAGCGAGCAGCGCGAACTCCTCGCCACCGTAACGGGCGAGTACGTCGTGCACGCGGGCGTGGGCCTTGAGCAACCGCGCCAGGTCCTCGAGCACGCCGTCGCCCGCGGCGTGACCGAAGCGGTCGTTCAACGCCTTGAAGTCGTCGATGTCGAGCAGCACGAGCGCGAGCGGCGCGCCGGTATTTTCCGTCTGCCGAATCGCGCTCGCGAGCTGGTCCTGGAAGAAGCGGTGGTTGTGGATCTTGGTGAGGCCGTCGGTGATCGCGAGCTGCCCGAGCACTTCGTTCGCGCGTGTCAGACTGTCGACCATCTCTGCAAAGCTGCGCGCGAGCGTGCCGACCTCGTGATCGGCCGAGACGACCGGCAACGCCACGTTGGTCTCGCCGTCACGCAACCGCATCGCGCACTTCGAGAGCAGGTGCAGCGGGCGCAGCATGTAGCGCGCGGCCGCGAAGGCGAAGGCCGCGAGCACGAGCGCAATGCCGACGTTCATCGCGACCGTGCGCGTCAGGATCGATGCGATCGCCGCGAAGGTGGAGCCGTAGTCGCGTTCGAACACGACGTGCCAGCCAAGCCGCGCCAGCGGCAGCCCGCTCGCCACGACGCGTACACCATCCGCCGCCGAATACTCGACCGCACTTCCCTCCTCCGCGCGCGCGAGCTCCGGAGCGAGCGTGTCCTTGGCCCCCTCGAGCGAGCTCGCGAGCAGCCTGCCGTGTTCATCGAAGACGTGCAGACGACCGGTGCCGTCACCGATTGCCGCGACGAGCTGGGCGCGCAGCTCGGCAAGTGGGATCACCGCGTGCAGCGAAGCGGTCACCGCCGACCCTGCGAGCGTGACAGGTGCTGAGACGACTTGAATCGATTCGCCGTTGGGCGCGACCAGGGCGCTCGAGAGGGTCGGCTCATCTACTTTCGCGAGTCGCCGCGCGGCCTTGCTGTCGACAGTCCCTTCACCGCCGATGCTCGCGATCTGCCTGCCCTGGCTGTCGAGAACGAAGATCGCAGAGTAGACGGGCAGACCGTCGCGTACGTAGCCGAGGTACTGCTCCATCTCCGCGCGATCGACGGCGCGTGCCGCCGCCTGACCGCGCGCGACGCGCGCGAGGCCGCCGACGACGATGTCGCTGTGCGAGAAGATTTCGATGTCGAGGACCCGCTGGGCGTACCAGAGGTCGAGGCGGTCCCGCGCACGCATCGCCGCCTCGGGGATGCGGTCCTCGGTCTGCGAGCGAAGAAACTGGCGCACCGCGAGGGCCGAGGTGCCCGCCACCGCGAGCGCACTCGCGAGCGTGGCCGCGAAGACGAAGAAGCCGATGCGCGAGGCGAGGCTTGAGAACACACGTCCGGGTAGACTGGGAAATGACGCGCGCAACCCGGCTGGCCTCCCTGATATCCACCACGAGTTCCCTGCATCGGAGTTGCCGCGGGTCGGCTTGATGGGGATCGTGGGACCGATCGAGTCGACCATCCGAAATTACGACGCTAGTCTGCCTCGCATTCCGGACGGCCGTGGTCACGCCCGTCCTCTCTGGAGCCGCCCATGCCTCCGCGCTCATCGATGACTTCGCTCACTCTCTGCGAAGCGCGATGGTGCTTACCCCTCACAAGACTCGTCCTCGTCATCGCGATCTCGCTGACCGGCGCAGCGTGCGGCGACTCCGGAGGAGGAGGCGGAGATTCCGGGGGTGGCGGCTCTTCCGGGGGGCCAGTGGACTCCCCGGCGACCCTCGAAATCTTCCAGGCGAGTCTCGACGCCATCGATCCCGACGCGCCAGACACCGTGATCGCGATCGATCCCAGCGCTGCCGAGATCGACGCGGACAGCAACCCGGTCGGCGCGCTCCCCTCGATCGGCGGGACCTTTACGGACGGGAATCTCTCCAGTGCAAAGGCCGAGTGGGTCGTCTACCCGCGCAATGACGGCACCCTGCAACGCGTCGCGACCGACCTCGACGCCGGCACGCCTACCCCGATCCGCGTCTCGAGCGAGGCCGACGCCCTCCCCTACTGCGACGCGCTCATCGCGAACGACATGCGTGACGCGACGAACGCGCGCCTGGCCTACGGCAGCGACGGCGGGAGCTGCAGCGGCGATCTCGCCTGGCGCGTCGTGACCCTGTCCGACGACGAACTCACGGACCCGCGCGATTTTCCGGGGCAGCCGCTCGAGGCCCTCGTGGATCCGGAGACCGGAGCCCACCGGGGCTGGCTCGCCATCGAGGACGGGCGACTGAACCGACTCGCCCCGGACCTCTCCGTCCATACAGCCGACCTGCTGGTCGGTGTCGAGCTCGGCGAGGTGATCGGTGCGACGGCGAAT
>JANNQH010000719.1:0-9287 GCA_031400655.1 Deltaproteobacteria bacterium
GATCTGAAGCCGTCGGGGCGTTATGTGGCGATCGATTTTCATCGTGCGGGCGGCGTGCCTCAGGTGCTCAAGATGCTGCTCGCGCACGGCCTGTTGCACGGGGAGTGCTTGACGATTACCGGCAAGACTTTCGCGCAGGAACTCGCCAGCGTGCCTGCCGAGCCGCGCAAGGACCAGGACGTCGTACGCTCCTGGGACAAGCCGATGTACGCGCAGGGCCATCTGGCGATTCTCAAGGGCAACCTGTCTCCGGAGGGCTGTGTCGCCAAGATCACCGGATTGAAGAGTCCCAAGATCACGGGTCCTGCACGCGTGTTCGATTCCGAGAAGGCTTGCATGAATGCGATCATGGCACGCAAGATCAAGCCCGGTGACGTGATCGTCATACGCTACGAAGGACCGAAGGGCGGGCCCGGAATGCAGGAGATGCTGGCGCCGACATCGGCGCTCATAGGCCAGGGTCTGGGCGAATCGGTCGGTCTCATCACCGATGGCCGTTTCTCCGGCGGCACCTGGGGCATGGTCGTGGGACATGTCGCCCCGGAAGCCTACGAAGGCGGGCCGATCGCCCTGGTGAAGAATGGCGACTCCGTCACCATCGATGCGATCAAGCGGCTCATACAGCTCAACGTCACGGCGAAGGAGATGGCCGCGCGACGCAAGACATGGAAGCAACCCAAACTCGTCGACGGATTTCGACGGCGGGCTCGAGTTCGTCGCGCCCGTGAACGGCCAGGGCCCCTTTGCGCACCGGCTCGCCGAGCACGGCGCCGGCCAGGTCGGGCCGCTCGTCTGGGAGATCGAAGACGTCGAGGCTGCGCGCGCCTGGCTCAAGAGTCGCGGCTACCGGATTTTCTTCGAATACGACAGCACGAAGGGCAATGCGGCCGAGTCGCATACGCCGGTGCACCAGCTGGTGCTCGATCCGGAGCAGTGGTTTGGATTCAATGTGACGTTGATGCAGCGGAAGAAACTGAGCGCATGACGAGTGCCTACCAGCTTGTCGGCTGACTCGCGATGAACGGCTCCGCTCGCCATTCGGTTCGCTCGGTCGTCGGGCGTGATCTGCGAATGTTCCGGATGGCATTCTCGATTGGCGTGCGGCTGTTGTTCATTGTTCTGGTGATCGCTTCTCCGCAATCCGCAACGGCCGGGCCGACGGATCGGCAGATACTTGCGCTGACCTGGGAGGCGGATTCAACGCAGTACCGCCCCAATGACCGTTCTTATCTGCCTGCAACGCCTCGCACATATTCAAACGGTGTAATCGTCCAGACGCGATGGTCCGTTTCATCTCAGAATCGTGCCGTACCGTCATCATGAGAGGATGAGGTCACCCGCGGAGCGCGGCGTACCACATGGTACCGACCACATAACGACGATGCTGAGCAATCGATCCAGGTAGGAATCTTGATCGCACTTGCCCCGCTTTTGAATCATTGAAACACCGACCAGTGAGCAGAATGTGCTGGCGGGCACCGGCTGCGCCTACTCCAGGCGGTGAGTACGCCGACGCCTGCGACGAGTCCCATCACGGGACTCGATTCCGGTACGGCGCATGCGTCGCCCGTAAAGTCTACATTCGCGTCCTCCTGCGAAAGGCTGCAGATCCCGCCGGCGCCGCATTCGGAGTTAGAGCGACAGATGGTGCCGAGCGTGCCAGACAGACACGACCCGCGCAGGGGACCGTTCGGAACCTGGGCGCAGTTGTCGCAGGGGTTACGAATTCCGTCCTGATCCGTGTCCGGCGGCATGTTGGCCGGATCGCTGGCGTCGAGATTGTGGAAGAAGAGGGCCTGGCCGGTACCGATCGTGCCCGTCTGGGGGGCGTCGATCTGCCACACGCAGCAGTCGACGCCCGTGTAACCGGGGCTGCCCTGGTAGCGATAGGTGTAATGCAGGAAGTTCGAGGGGGTCGGATCGACCACCTGGCAGAGTCCTCCGATGCTCGTCACCGCAATGTCGTCGTGGTCGACGTCATAGATCCAGCGGAAATTCTGGCCTTCGTCGACGAAGGTGACGACGCCGGTGTGGAGGATGCCGGACTCGTAGATCTCGTTCTTCGTGTAGTCGACATGGAGCGTCGGGCGCTGGCCGGGAGTCGATTCCCGGCTTGCGATCTGGATGACCGCGCCGGGCGTGTCCGGTCCCTCGAGCACGAAGCCATCATCGTCGGCCCCGGTCGACGCCATCTCCTGAACCGAGGCGCGGAGTTCTTCCGAGGACAGATCGAGGAGCGAAGACGCCTGCGGCGGACTGACGAGGGTCTCGACCAGGGGTGCGGCGAGAAAGTCGCCGCCCGGCGCTGACCACGCTTCATACGGTCGGGAGCGGTACTGCCAATCTGCCGCCGGCCATCCGCTCGCCGCGCCAGTGATCTCCGATCCGGGCGCGTCGGCGTTGCCTTCGTCCCAGTGCATCGTCGGACCGTGCAGCGCCCGGTGGACGCTCAGCGGTCCACCCGGACCCGCGACGCCGATCACGCCGAGAGTCAGCTTGGCCGCATCGATTGTAGAAACCGGCGGGATGGCGCTGCTCACGTCAAAAGCGAGCAGCGAACGCCGAAGTCCGACCGTGGGCAGGGACTGGTAACGCCCGGCCCAGAGGGATTGGCCCGCTCCATTGCTCGCGTTCGGCGCTTCGGAGTAGAGGACGGTGTCCTTCGAGGCTGGGATGATCGCAGTTTTATTGCTGAGCACGGTATCGACCTGCTGCGCCGACGTGCCTGTCGGTACACGTGTCTCACCGCGGATTGTGATCCTGACGAGCTCCGTTGGATTTAGGAATGTCATTCCGAAGACCATGACGGTGATATCGACCGTCTCGCCCGCCAGGAAGCCGGGGCGCGGGTCGCACTCGATCAGCGAGACTTCAAGCTTCGCCTCGCCGATGCCAACTCCAGACGGGGCCCACGAGGGTGCGTAGCAGTTGGGGCCAGGGTGATTCGAATGAAACTGCCAATTGTACGCGTAGATATCGAGACCGATGTCGCGGCCGGGTTCATGCGGAGCAATGGTCTTGGCCTCGACGACGAGCACCGGTCGCGCCGGAAGCGTACCGAGGTCGACCGTAACGACATAGTTCTGGTTGTCGAGGTGATTGGACTCGAATGTCGTCTCGATCGGCAAGGGCTCTGTTGCTGCCGGCATCGCACTCATCGTCAAGAGCAATAGACCGAGCAAGGTAGCGATTCGCAAGACAGGTCACTCCACCGCAGAGAGTCAATCCGATTCTATTCGATATTCGGTGCTCGAGCGCACCCGCGCTATTTAGGGTTCGCCGACCGTCATCAGTCGGCACGAATCAGCGCATCGTCTGAACGAAGTCGGCGATTGACTTCGAATTCGAAATATCGCTGCATGCCGAATCAGGTCCTTCGGCGTTACCAGAACGTCGGCTCCCTACACTCGCCTTCGCAACGTGCCGCCCGTCCTAGCCCCGATCCGTCATTAGATCCGGCGGTCCGAGGGTAGTCGGCGTTGGATCAGGCGGCGATCGCGTCGAGGACCGATTCGATTCTTTCACGGGCCGAGGGGGCCGCGGCGATGCGAAGCTCAGCCCGACCCTGAGGCCGGACGATCCGCCCCGGAAGATGGACCAGAAGGAACCGAAGCGTCCGCATCGATCGGAAGCTGTAGCGATAGGTCCGCTTCCGAGAGTTCCGTCGCGGAGCGGCGAGTCCTGCCTTCAGCTGGAAGTCCCGAACGAGGTTGTAGGTCAGTGCCGACAGCAACTGCCACGTGCTGTTCGCATCCCAGTCGTTCGTCACGACTGATCCGAACGCGAAGTTCTGCTTCAGCTCGCCCAGCGTCTTCTCGTGGGCTCCTCGTCCCGCCATGAAGTGCCAGATCGTCGCGACCGAGTCGGTCTTGTTCGTCACGACCATCGAGTACTCGTAGTACCCGTCGTCGGGCTGGAACAGCTCGAGCTGGAAGGCCTTGGCCGGCTTGCCCGAGATCTTCTTGCGGAACACGACGACCCGCTCCGTTCGCTTCCAGGGCTTCAAGCGAAGGGATAGCGAGAAGCCGTCGACCGAAGAGTGAACCTTGGTCCAGCTCTTCCGCTCCCGGATCCGATTCCGAACGTCGAGCCATTTCCACATCGGCATCTTCATCGCGAACTCGACGCCCGAAGCCGTCAGGAGCTCGAGAACGGGCCCGTGGCAGAAGGCTCCATCCAGCCGGACCTCGATCGGGACCGAGCCGAGTCGCTCGCGAACCTCCTCGATCAAGAAGCGAAGCCGATCGACGGCCCCCTCCGAGTCGGCGACCCGACCCGGCCGGTTGACGACGTCGAGGATCTGGCCGGTCTGCGCCAGATGCGCCGTCAGTGGGAAGTAGGAAGGATCCTTCGGGTGATGCGGGTTGTAGCCGCGCTCGGCGCCGTCGACGCAGTTTCCCGTGCGAACCACGGTCCCGTCGAGATCGATCGTCACGCGACGAAGTTGTCCATGAGCCCAGGTCGAGAACGCCACATCGCGAAGCAGATCTCGCAGCAGCTCTCGATAGCCCTCACTGATGTCCTTCAGCCAGCGCGACAAGGTTCGCTCCGTCGGCAACCGATCGAAGCGGGCGAAACGCAGGTAGACCGGATCGATTGCCAGCTCTCGCAGATGGGCGAGGCGGCTGCCGCCGACGAAGAGCATCCCGATCACGCCCAGCGTCATGCGGAACGAGCCGTAGTCCGTATCGAACTCTCGTTCGGCGAAGATCTTTCGGACCTTCTCGGTCCAGCCTGCCGACTGCAGGAAGTCTCCGATTACCGCGAGACCCGCATGCGCCGTCAGCGCCTCGCGCGAAAACCGGATCGGCAGCGAACCCTTGACACGAGCCCGAAGAAGTCGTTTTCTCAGTCTCACTGAAGTGGCCTTGTTGGTTGTGGGTGAAGGAGCCTGGTAACTGCTTCATCCCACATCCACAGGGCTATTTCAATGTCTGGAACCTGATTTGTTATGACGGATCGGGGCTAGGACCAGTTGTCATCGGAGTACCAATCCAGACGAGAGGCATGTGTGCCCGCCGCGAGCGGACCGGCCGCTCACCTCGAGTCCTTCAACACCTTCCTCCGAAACTCCTTGACCACCCCCAACGCCTCGAGCCAGGGCGAAGCATCCGCCTTGTTCGGATCATCCACACACGCCCCCCCCGCATAACCCTTCGGGATCTGCGTGTAGAGCGCCGGCGGCTCCTGCTCCTGATCGACGTAGTGATATTCATACCCCGGGATGAAGAGATCCTCGTCGGCGACGACATCGACGAGCCTCAACCCAAAGCTCGAGAGCTCCGTCGTGAGCGCCTGCGGAGGGATGATCCAGACCTGCTTCGGCCCGGCAATGAAGAGATACTGGATCAGACGGTTCTTCGAGAGAATCCGAAAGCGCCGCAGCCCTCCGTGGTAGAGATGGCTCTTCGTGTGGTTCGTCTCGAGGACGCCGCGGGCGAAGTCGGGCTCGAAGCCCTTCTCGAACTCGAGCGAGGCGGGGTCGCCGGGGCGCCGGAAGCGGGCGATCGGGCGGCCGTTGTGGATCCGGTTCTTCGGATCGGCGAAGGCCCGCGCGCGGGGCGCCGTGAACTCGGCGAAGGGCTCGACGCGGGAGGGCGGCGCCGCCTGCAAAACCTCGCGCAGGATCTTCGCGTCGGCGCGGGTTCGCTTCGTGCGGCGTGAGCAGTCTTCGAGGGCGGTCTGGATCTCGAGCGGGAGGTCGGTCGTCGATTCGATCGACTCGAGCATGACGTAGCCCTTCGCTCGAAACTCGCGCACGGCCCCCTTCCCGATCCAGATCGAGCCGTCCCAGTCGTAGGCGACATGCGACGCGGCGCGCCAGACGAGCGAGAGATCCTTGTAGAAGATGCGCGCGAAGGCCTCGAGGCCGCGGCCACGCCGGCGCGGCGGTACGACGTACGCGACGCAGAAGCGCAGCTCCGGATTCTGGCGGATCGTCGAGATGAAGAACTGCGTGCCGAAGAGCTCGAAGTGGAAGCGCGGCGCATAGCCCGCTGCGAGGATCCGCTTGGGACGCTTGCGGGCGGCGCCGGCGACCCGGAGCGTCATGCCGGCGTCGAGCAGCTTGGTGAATTCGCGCGCGACCCGCGCCGGGCTCTTCTCGTCACACGCTCGGCTCGCCAGGATCTCGGTCTTCGGTCGCATCGCGGTCAATCGGGGCTCCTCTTCGCGTTCTCTGTCGGGCTCGGGTTCGTGGCGGGATTCGGGTCCACGAAGATCGGGCTCGACCAGGCCACGCCGCCGTCGGCCTGCACGATGCGGATGTAGTGGAACTCGCCGGCCCGAAGCGGCGGAATGCGCCGTTCGAGGTCGAGGGAGTAGAGCGGGGGCGGGGCCGCGGCCGGGGCCGATCGGTCGCCCGCATCGGCGCCTGTCGGTTGCGTCGGCAGCTCGAGCTGCGCGCGGTGGCCGGTGCGGATGAGCTCGACCTTGTCGATCGGCGCCGTCGCCTCGTAGCGGATGCGGAGGAGATGATCGGGCGACGCAGTCGTCACCAGCGTCCCGCCCATCCCGACGCCATCGATCGAGACCTCGAGCCAGGGGCGGATGCCGTTGGTGGCGAAGGTGCGGCGCTGCTTCAGCGCGCTGTGCAGATTCGCGCGATCGAGGCCGGCCGTGAAGATGCCGGCGAGGCCGCTCTGGCCCGCGGAGATCTCTGCGAGGCCGGGATGACCGTCGTGGGAATCGCCGCTTCCGATGAAGCCGAGCCGCGCGCCGTGGAGCAGCACGTCGCGCACGAAGTTGCCCTCGACGGCCTCGCCGATCGGGACGGGCGCATCCGCCGCCTCGCTCATGCCGTGGACGGAGACGATCTCGGTGATGGGCTCGAGCTCCGGGTCCGGCGCGTAGTTCCAGTTGGTCGCGATGGGCGCGCCGGCGGAGTGGTGGGCGAAGGTGAGCACGGGGCGCCCGCGCAGCGCGGCCCAGAGCTCGTCCGGGCGGTCGGTCTTCGCGTCGACGGACGAGAACATCGTGAGCTCGTCGCCGAAGGAGAGGACGTGGCGGTGGCCGTGGAGCCAGCTCGTCCATTCGTAGCCGGGCAGCGTCACGAAGCGGCCGGGCACGTGATAGGTCTTCGCGAGGGCGAGGATCCTGGCCTGACGCTCGGGATTCTCGTCGAGGGGCGAGAGGCCCCAGTGGTCGTGGTCGGTCAGCGCGATGACGTCGAGGCGGGCCACATCCCGTGCATATCGGAAGTAATCGTCCGGGTCACCGCTTCCGTCTGAATAACGCGTGTGGCCATGCAGATCGCCCCAGACGAGACGGCTCGCCGATCGGCGCACGACGATCGGCGGCAGCTCCGCCTCGAATTTCGCGAGCGCGCCCCGACCGCGAACGCGCAGTCGGAGCGTTCCCTCGGCCGCGGGGGCGGCGAGGGCGGCGTGGTGGGGCGAGTCGGTCGGCGCCACGCTCGTCTGCGCGCCGAGGCCGGCGTTCGGGGTGAGTGTCGCCGCCGGCAGCGACTCGATCACGAACTCTGCCCGTGACAGGCCTCCGCCGTCGCGGGAGGCATTGCGGGCGCCGTCGCCGGACGCGGTGGGCCAGAGTGCCCTGTTCCCGACGGCGTCGACGAGGGCGAGGTTGAGCTCGAAGCGCTCGCCCGGGGCGATCTCGGCGGGGGCGAAGGCGATCAGCTGGGTTCCTCCGCGCGCGACGATGTCGACCGCCACTCCTTCCGGGAGCCACGCGCGCCGGCCATCGCCATCGGCGTCGAGGCCGATCCGGATCTCGGCACCGCGCTCGGCAAAACGATCGACCGTCGCCCCTGCCGGTCCGGCGCCGTAGACGATGTCGACCTTCTCGCCCGCCGCGAGGGCTCGGCCCTCGACGCGAAAGGCACCGGGCACGCCGGACGCGACGAGTTTGGCCGCACCTGCCGCCTCGCGCAGGACCGCGGTCGTGTAGCCCGGGGCGGCGGGATCTTCGGTCTGGGCCTCGGACCAGGACCAGAACGGATCGGCGAGCACGAAGATCGAGCCGCCCTCGGCGATCCCCGGCTCGCCGACCTCGAAGACGAGCTCGAAGCGTTGGCGGCTGGCGGCGGGCAGCCTCGGTCTTTCTCCTGAGGGCGGGCGTCCTCCCGACGTCTTGCTCGGGCGGGGGCTCTTGGCGGCGCTCGGGGGCGTGACCGCCTCGAGCCAGACCCGGCCCGCCGAGTCGGCGGGGTTGTTCGGGAGCTCCCGCTCGGCGAGCACCATGAGGTGGATTTCGGGGCGGGCGTTCGGCGAGAGGGTCGGATGTTGCTCCGTCCAGTCCGCGGGCAGCTTGAACCAGGGGGCCTCGGGCAGGATCGGTGCGTCGACGGCTCCCTCGGTCGAGGCCCGGGCCGGCTCGCTCGCCGGACTCGCGTCGTCCTTCTTCTGTCCCGCGTCGGGCCCGCAGCCCAGGGCCAGCAGACAGCCGACGAGCACCGCTCCGGTCCATCCCTGATTCCCGAAGGGGCCGCTCCGATCCGGGCGACCGGCCCCTCGATCCGCGCTTCGAGCTAAGGCGAGCCCCTGCGCCGTCCGTTGAGACGGGCAGCGCCTCGCGCGCGGGCAGGGATTCGATCGGGACCCCGTCATGGAAGGGAGTTCGGCGCATTGGATTGGCTGAAGACGATGCCGATCGTGAGTCTGCTGCTCGCCGTCGCTTTCGCGGCGGGCTCCTTCGTGATCGACCCCGCTCACAATTGGGGAGATCGCTACGACCTCGCTGTCGCAGGGGCGCGCGAGATCCTGGTCCGCAATCCGAAGCTCGTGGTCGACGCCGACGGCGAGCGGGTGCTCGAACCGGAATGGCTGGCCGAGCTTCGATTGGCGGCGGAAGAGAGCCAGGCCGGCGCTGAAGTCGAGCTGCCGACGCGCATGGTTGCCCGCTCGCAGGATCAGCTCGACGGACTTCTGTCCCAGGCCTACGAAGCGCGCCGACTCGCGGAGCCCGCGTGGCGACTCGGCGTGCTCGACGGCGAGAGCCCGCCGCGCAATTACTGGGCCCATGCGTTCGTCCCCCAGAGTCTCGCCGGCCTGATCCTGATGATCGCCGTGCTGCTGGTCGTCGCCGCACCGCTCGAGCGCAGCTGGGGATCGCTGCTCTTCGGAGCCTTCGTGGCTCTGTCGATCCCACTGAGCGCCCAGGGCTATCGCCTCCTCGACGCGTCGAGCGGAGTCCCGTGGAGTGGCTCGTCGGGGCTCGCCGCGGCGCTCGTCGGAGCCTACTTCATCCGCGGACTCGGTGGTCATTTCGTGGTCCCGAGCTTTCTGATCCTACCGGTCTGGCTTGGCATCGAGGCTTTCGTCGTGCGC
>JANNQH010000720.1:0-2220 GCA_031400655.1 Deltaproteobacteria bacterium
AAGGTGATGAGCGTTGATATCGACGGCATCGATCCAGCGTGGATTGCGCGCCAACATGCCCGCCACGCCACAGCCGGCGCCGGAAACCCCGAGCACGCGGGATTCTTCGTCGAGGCCGAGGAAGCGCTCGTCGACCTCGGCGTCCTCGAAGAGGATGTTGTAGATGAACAGGCGCGAGAAGGTCTGCTGAAAGAGAAAATCCTTGAGCCGCAATCCACACCTCGTCTCAGGGTGTCTACACGGCGCGCCAGCCGACCCGCATCGGATCGCTATCGCATGCGTTCCGGCGCACGCCCCCAATCGAGCGCCGGCCGCGATGGACTCGACCCTGAACATCGCGGACGCGATGTCGAATCGTGTGGCCGGCGCGAGAAGATTGGATGGACGACTGCACCCCAGGCGGATCGAATGAGGCGGATTCCTGTCGGAATCGCGAAGGCATGTCGTTTGCAAATCACGGAAGCGGGTCGAGGCGCAATGTGTCGACGCGGGCGAATTCGGCCTTCGCGCGACGCGAAGGGCTTCGATTCCGGCGTGCGCGATTCAGCCTGGAAAGCGCCGGCCTTGCAGATTGAAACAAGCGTCCGTGTGAGGGCGAGGTCTTCATGTTCTCTCCGACGCCATCTCTCCAGCGCAGTCGACCGCTCCCCGACGCCCGTGTCCGGGAGATACCGGTCTCGATTCCGATCGAGGGTCTCGACGGTCCGGTGCAGCTCCGCCGCGCGCCCGGTGGATACCTCCAGGTCTGGCCCCGGCCGACCCCCGAGTCCCAGCGAGCGCTCTACGGCGAGAAGTTCTACGAAGAGGACAAGTCGAACTATCTCGACGACGTCACGCGGGATCGCGCCTACTGGGACGCCATCTGGTCGATCCGCCGCGGCATGATCGAGGAGGCGCTGCTGGCTTCGCGGCGCCGGATCCTCGACGTCGGCTCATCGGGGGGATTCCTGCTCGACCATTTCCAGCAGCAGGGCTGGCAGGCATTCGGCATCGAGCCTTCGCGGCACGCGGCGCGTCATGCGCGGGAACAGTTCGGGCTCGAGGTGTTCTGCGGCGAGCTACTCGCTTATCAACCGGCGAATACCTTCGACGCCGTCCACTGTGCCCAGGTCCTCGAGCACGTCCTCGATCCCGAGGGCTGCGTCGCGCGGATCGCGGGCCTGCTGGCGCCGGGCGGCGTCGCCTTCATCGAGGTCCCCAACGACTTCAACGTCTTGCAGGAGACCGCGCGCGCGAAGCTCGGCAAGCCTGCCTGGTGGGTCTCTCCCGATCATCATCTCAATTACTTCGACGCCGACAGTCTCGGGTCGCTGCTCGCGCGGCACGGGCTGCTCGAAGTCGATCGCGTCGCGTCCTTCCCGATCGAGATGTTCCTCTTGATGGGCGACGACTACGTTGGTCATCCCGAGGTCGGCAGCGCCTGCCACGGCCGTCGGATGGCCTTCGAGCGGGCGCTGATCGAAGCGGGCCGGACCGAGGAGCTCGCGACCCTCTACCGCGCTCTCGCCCAGGCGAAGCTCGGCCGGACTTGCGGGATCCTCGCGCGCAAGGCCTGATGGCTCGCGCCGGATCTCATGGCAGACTCCCGCCATGATCCGACACATCCACCACACCGGCCTCTCGACCCCCGATCTCGATCGCACGATCCGCTTCTACCGCGACCTGTTCGGCTTCGAGGTGCTGACCCGCTTCACGATGCCGCCCGGGTCCCCCGGAATGGACGAGATGCTGGCGCTCCCCGGCGTCGGCTTCAGCGCGGCGCTGCTGCGCCTCGAAAAGACGATGATCGAGGTCTTCCAGTTCAGTGACCCCGAGCCCGTGCGCGCTCCCGCGCAGCGCCGCGTCTGCGACCATGGCCTTACGCATCTCTGCTTCCAGGTCGACGACGTGAAGGCCGAGTACGAGCGGCTCTCCGCTGCGGGCATGGTTTTTCACTGTGCGCCCCAGGCGGGCGATGGTGCGTCGTACGTCTACGGCCGCGACCCCGACGGCAACGCGATCGAGCTGATCGAGTTCTACGGCGTGGACAATCCGCTGGCGGGCTAGTCTGCCGTCTCGAGCAACTGCGCTCAGCTCGCCGAACGATTACGATGGGCGCGATGAACGACGCCATTCAGACCTGCGACGATCTCGTGATTGGCTCCGGCATGGCCGGCCTCAGCGCGGCTGCGCTGCTCGCGAAGGCGGGGCGGAGGGTGGTCGTGCTCGAAGCCCACGACG
>JANNQH010000721.1:0-2407 GCA_031400655.1 Deltaproteobacteria bacterium
GTACCGGAAGCGCCCGCCGGCGAGCTGCTGCACCGAGGCGCAGGCCGAGGCCGTCACCGCGGGATGCCGCGTCACCGGATTCGATACAGTGATCGCGAGTCGCGCTCGCTGCGTCGACATCGCGGCGAAGGTCATCAGCGAGAAACAATCGGCCCACAGTGATTGCGAATCGCCGCAGGTGAGCAGGTCGAAGCCCGTCGCCTCGGCGGCCGCGAGCCAGGTCCGGTAGTCGTCGAAGCGGCGGACGGTCGTGCCCGTACCGAATTGAAGTCGTGTCATGGCCGTACGAAAGCGCACTGCCGCGAAAGCCGAAAGAGGGCTCGATCTCCAGGATCAGGCTCCGAGCGACGCGCTGGCGCAACCAGCGCGGTCACCCTCCCTGTGCCCCTCCGCTAAGCGGAGGCGCGCGCCTGCTTTCGCCGGATCCCAAGCAGAGCGGTCGCGCCGACGGCCGCCCACAGCACGAGATCTCCCTTCGGCTCGGGCACCACGAAGACCTCCCCGCCATTGAGATCGAGCACGTAGAGGTTGCCGTCGGAATCCTCGCCGAAAGACGAGATGGAGCTGATCGTGCCCGTGTCGGGCGCAAAGGCGGAGTCGTCCCCGTGGTCGACGAGGCTCGTGTAGTTCCTGCCATTGAAGGTCGCCGGAGCAGATCCGTTCCAGACGGCGGACCACAGGCGACCGCGCGAGTAGTCCGCGAAGAAATAGCGGCCTCGCAAGGATGCGACCGGACCGCGGTAGACATAGCCGCCCGTCACCGCGAATCCGGAGAACGCGGACAGTGGGTTCGAGCAGACGCTGGTCCCGCCGTGGGAGTAGTCGAGGAACGGATTGATGGCCCCGGCCGGTGCCGGCCCGCCGACTCCGCCGCTCGGCGTCGCGATCACCCCTTCGCGCAGACGCCAGCCGTAGTTATCACCTCCCGCACTCGAAGCGGGCTGGATGTCGACTTCCTCGCACGCCCCCTCACCGACGTCGCCGATGTAGAAATCGCCCGTCAGGCGATCGAAGCTCGCCCGCCACGGATTGCGAAGGCCGTAGACCCAGATCTCGTCGTCGCCCGTGATTCCCACGAACGGGTTGTCCGGGGGCGCCGCCCAGTTCTCGGCCGGATCGGCCGGAAAGCCGTCGGCGTCGACGTCGATGCGCAGGATCTTGCCGAGCCGGTTGCTCGTGATGTCCTGGGCATTCCCGGTTGCGGTCGTGTGACCCGTGCCCGTGTCGTTGCCGTTGCCTCCATCGCCGGACGCGATGTAGAGGTAGCCGTCGACGCCGAATCCGATCCAGCCGCCGTTGTGATTGGTCTGGGGCTGCACGAAGGACAGGACGGGCGTTCCGCTCGCGGGATTCGCGAGATTGGGATTGGCAGAGACGCTGTACCGCAGAACCCGCGTGTTGGGGTCGGTCAAATAGACGTAGAAGAAGCCGTTCGTCGCATAATCCGGGTGGAACGCGAGACCGAGCAGCCCCTGCTCGCTGCCGGTGCTGACGCCGGAGATCGTGAGAAAGGGCGTCGCGTCGAGGGTCCAGCTGTTGCGCCGAAGGATGCGGATCTGGCCCGTGTGTTGCTCGACGACGAACACGCGCGACGTGTCGCCGGGGGGCGCCGTCAGGAAGACGGGAAGCGAAAGAGTCGACGCCACGCGTTTGACTGCGAAGTCCTGGGCGCGGACCGCGGCCGGGAACGTGAGACACGCGCCCAGCACTCCAGCTCCGATTGTAAAAAGTAGAAACCGATGTAGAGATCGTCTCAAGGGATGCCTCGTTTCGCCTGCGCGTCTGTGGGCGTGTCTGCAGGCGTCAGAGCACTATTCGTGCCCCACATATCGACTGCTCTCCTGCGCTCGAGAATGACGAGGGGCACAGAATCCGACGCGGCGTATCGAATCTATGAGCGCACGATCGAAATCGTGTTCAGTGACTCTCGCCACATCGTCGACCCCGGGGCGATTCGTCGCATCCCGATGCTGGCGATCGCTGATCCACGCCAGTAGCGTGGAGATCCGAGCGCGTGTGTCTCGAAGAGCGAGTGGAGCCGTTGAACGCCGTCGATCGCCCGAGCGCCGCGAGCCGTGCCCGCCAGAACTATGTGCTCGCCGTGCTGGTGCTCGTCTACGCGGTGAACTTCATCGACCGCAATCTTTTGATCGTCCTGCTCCAACCGATCAAGGAAGAGCTCGGCGCCTCGGATGCGGCGTTGGGACTGCTGACGGGCTTCGCCTTCGCCGTCTTCTACACGCTGGCCGGCATCCCGATCGCGCGCCTCGCCGACCGCGGCTCGCGGCGCGACGTGATGGCGATCGGCATCGCGTTCTGGAGCCTCATGACCGGCGCCTCAGGGCTCGTCACGAGCTATGCGCAGCTCGCCCTCGTGCGGATCGGCGTCGGGGTCGGCGAAGCCTCG
>JANNQH010000722.1:0-16598 GCA_031400655.1 Deltaproteobacteria bacterium
ATCCTCGAGCAGGCCGGGCGGAATGCCCAGGTGATCGAGCTCGCCGCACGACCCGCGCCCGACGAGCCGCGTCCGCTCTTGTTCTTCGGACGCGATCGAAAAGCCCTGCGCGAGGCCCACCGCAGCGTGGTCGGCTGCTAAGCTCTCGGCGATGAAACGATCGGCAGTGTTATTCGATCTCGGGGGCGTAGTCCTCGGGTCGCCCCTGCAGGCGATCCGCGCCTACGCGGGGGCGCTGGGATTCGAGCCCGACGCGATCAATCGCGTCGTCGCGCGGACGGCTCCGACTGGGGCGTGGTCCCGGCTCGAGCGCGGTGAAATCGAGCTCGACGCATTCTTCAGCGACTTCGAAGGCGACTGCCTCACGGCCGGCCTTCGTATCGACGCCCGCGCAATGATGCAACGCATGGCGGGCGCGAGCGCCCCGCGTCCGACCATGTTGACGGCGATCGCGCGTCTGCGTGAAGCCGGATTCAAGACCGGCGCCCTGACCAACAACTGGGCCCACGCGGACGCCGAGGGAAGCCGGGACGGGACCCGGGCCTTGCGAGGCCATTTCGACGTCTTCGTCGAGTCGAGCGTCGAGGGACTCCGAAAGCCCGACCCCGCCATCTACCGCCTGGCGTGCAATCGCCTGGGTGTGCCGCCGGATCGGGTGATCTTCCTCGACGATATCGGCGGGAACCTCAAGCCCGCGAAAGAGCTCGGCATGGCGACCATCAAGGTCGAAGACCCGGTCATCGCCCTCGCCGCGCTGTCGCAGCTCGTCGGTCTCGACCTGCTCGCTCCCGGCAAACTCCTCTCGAGGAAGGCCAGCTCGTAGGCCCGCGGCGAAGCGAGCAGTGCGCCGGGAGGGCTAGTCCGGCCACTCGATCCGGGCGTCGCCCTTCGGAACGCCCTGACAGGTCAGGATGTAGCCCTCGTCGATCTGGCGCTGATCGATGCCGCCGTCATTCATGCGCATCTCGACCTGCCCCGACACCACTTTCGCCATGCAGCAGCCGCAGTAGGCCTCTTCGCAGGCGAAGGGCGGCTCGAGACCCGCGCGTCGCGCCGCCGCGAGGATCGTCTCCCCCTCGGCCATCGCGATCAGCGTCTCTTTTCCGTCGAGCTTGACGGTGATCTTCGTCCCGCCGGTCGTGTCGACGGATGTCGTCGCGGCGGGCGCATCCGTCGGTGACGTGAAGCGCTCGATGAAGATCTGGTCTTTCGCGACGCCTAGACCCTGCAGACCCTTCTCGACGACATCCATGAAGGGGCCCGGACCGCAGATATAGAAATCGGCATCCGTCCGCTTGCCGACTTCTTCCACTACCCGCGCGACGTCGACGAAGCCGTGGACGACGTCGAGCCGGTGGACCAGCTCGAAGCGGTCCGGATGGGCGCGCCGGATCGCCTCGAGCTCCTGCACGAAGATGATCGACGCTTCGTCGCGGTTGGCGTACACAAGCTTGACCGGCCGCTTGCCCGTCGCGAGCGCCGTCTTCAGGATCGAGATGACGGGGGTGATGCCGGAGCCGCCGCCAAACAGCACGATCGGGGTCGTCCGGTCGCGCAGACAGAATACGCCCGCCGGATGCATCACCTCGAGCATGTCACCGGCCGCGACGTGGTCGTTCATCCAATTCGAGACGCGGCCTTCGACGACGCGCTTCACCGTCACCTTGTGCGGCCCATCGAGACCCGGCGCACTCGCCAGCGAATAACACCGGACCAGCCGGTGACCGTCGACCTCGATCCGGAAGCTGAGAAACTGGCCTGAACGATAGGCGAAGCGCTCTTGCAGCTCGCCGGGAATCTCGAATTCGAACGATCTGGCGTCCGCCGTTTCGTCGATCACGCGGGCCACGCGCAAGTGGTAGTACGGTCCCGATGCGCCGGCAGCGGGCGCCGCCGGGTCGATGGCTGTCATGCGATGCTTCCTCGTCTGGTTGGCTCGCGCGCCTCACCGGGGGCCGGGCCGAAGCGGCGCGGACTCTACCAGATCCGGGCCTGCCAGCATGGCCCGAACGCGCGGCGCCAGCGCTCGGGCGTCACTCGTCGGCCCAGTCTCGCGGCCGCAGGAACTCCGTGTAGAGGGCGGCCTCGGGGCTTCCCGGCTCGGGCTGCCAGTCGTAGCGCCAGGCGACGAGCGGCGGCAGCGAGGCCAGGATCGATTCGGTGCGGGCACCGGCCTCGAGGCCGAAGCGCGTGCCGCGATCCTGTAGCAGGTTGAACTCGACGTAGCGCCCGCGGCGATAGAGCTGGAAGGCGCGCTCGCGCTCACCCCATTTCAGGTCGCGGCGCTGCTCGACGATCGGGACATAGGCGGCGAGGAAAGCGTCGGCGGTGCTCTTCCAGAGGGCGAATGCCGCGCCGAAGCCGCCCTCGTCAAAATCGTCGTAGAAGAGCCCGCCGATCCCGCGCGGCTCGCCCCGATGCGGCAGGAAGAAATACGCGTCGCACTGCGCCTTGAAGCGCGGATAGGGCCGGCTCGGGTGGACGTCGCAGGCGGCCCGCGCGGTGCGATGCCAGTGGCGCGCGTCCTCTTCGAAGCCGTAATAGGGCGTGCAGTCGAATCCGCCGCCGAACCACCAGGCGACGTCGCCCGTCTCCGCGTCCTGCGCCTGGAAGAAGCGGAAGTTCGCGTGACACGTCGGCACGTAGGGACTCTGGGGATGCACGATCAGGGAGACGGAGAGCGCCTCGTAGCCGCGCCCGGCGAGCTCGGAACGGCGTTCAGTGGCGGCCGCGGGTAGACGCTGGCCCTCGCTGTGCGTGAAATGAACGGCGGCCTTTTCGAAGACGGGACCGCCTTCGAGCACCCGCGGCCGGGACACGCCCCCACCCTCGCGCGGCAGATCGTCGCCGCGGAAGCCCGACCCCCCGTCGAGGCGCGCCAGGCTGGTGCAGATCCTGCGCTGAAGCCCGTCCAGGAATTCTCGCACCGAAGCTGCGTCGGGCCGCTCGGAGCCCGCAGGCTCGTCGGGCTTCTGCTCGGGTCGCATACTCGAAGTCCCTTTCCGGCTGGCCACTCGTCGCGAGGCTAGCCTTTCGTCAGCGTGGCCGAGAGGCATGGCTCCTGCGAAAAGTGCCCGATAGAATGCGCCGCCTCATTTCGAGGAACCCCGTGACGACCCGCCCCAAGCTCCGCCCTGCCTGCCCCAATTTCTCTTCCGGTCCGTGCGCGAAACGACCGGGCTGGAACGTCGGCTTGCTGTCGGGGGCGATGCTCGGTCGGTCCCACCGCGCCGAGCCCGCGCGCGCGCGCATCCAGGAGATCAGCGACCGCAGTCGGGTGATCCTCGGCATTCCCGCCGACTGGCGAATCGGTCTCGTCCCGGCGTCGGATACCGGCGCCGTCGAGCTCGCGCTCTGGTCGCTGCTCGGGGCTCGCGGCGTCGATCTGCTCGCCTGGGAGAGCTTCGGCTCGACCTGGGTCGCCGACGCCATGAAGCAGCTCGAGCTCACCGATGCCCGGGTGTTCGAGGCCGACTACGGCCAGCTGCCCGACCTCGCCTCCGTCGATTTCGACCGCGACGTCGTGTTCACCTGGAACGGCACGACCTCGGGTGTGCGGGTCCCGGATGCCGACTGGATCCCCGACGATCGCCGGGGCCTCGCGATCTGCGACGCGACCTCCGCGGTGTTCGCGATGGACGTCCGCTTCGAGAAGCTCGACGTCGTGACCTGGTCGTGGCAGAAGGTGCTGGGCGGTGAGGCCGCCCACGGCATGCTCGCCCTCTCGCCGCGCGCCGTCGAGCGACTCGAGTCCTACACCCCGCCCTGGCCGCTGCCGAAGATCTTCCGACTGACCTCCGGCGGTAAGCTCGACCAGAGCATCTTCGAGGGCTCGACCATCAACACGCCCTCGATGTTATGCGTCGAGGACGCCCTCGACGGCCTGCGCTGGGCCGAGTCCGTGGGCGGGCTGCCGGGGCTCATCGCGCGCTCGGAGGCGAATCTCGCGACGGTGGCGCGCTGGGTCGCGCGCTCGGACTGGGCCGAGTTCCTCGCCGCCGACCCCGCAACCCGCAGCTGCACATCGATGTGCCTCAAGCTCGCCGGCCCCTGGTCCCGCTCGCGGGATTCGAAGACCGTCGCGAGTGCGGTGAAGGCGATCGTGAAGCGACTCGACGGCGAGGGCGTGGCCCACGACATCGGCTCCTACCGGGATGCGCCGCCGGGACTCCGGCTCTGGGGCGGGGCGACGGTCGAGAGCGCGGATCTCGAGGTCGTCCTGCCGTGGCTCGACTGGGCCTTCGCGGAAGCGACCGCCTGACCAACTCGTTCGCCCGGTCCGCTCTCTTCGGGCTGAGGGCTCTCTTCGGGCTGAGGGCTCTCTTCGGGCTGACGGCTCTCTTCGGGCTGAGGGCTCAGTCGAGCACGGCCGCCTTGAGCGCCTGTAGCCGCTGGATCTGCTCTTCCTGGGTCCGGAGCCTGTCCTTCTTGACGTCGAGCTCGGCGCGAAGCGAAGCGTAGAGCTGCTCTTGGTTGTCCATGCGCTTTCGCATGCGGGCTTCGGTCTGGCGTGCCAGAGCGAGCTCTTCGCCCTGCTTCTGGAGCTGCTCCCGAGCCACCGCGAGCTCCGTCTGCCCGCGTTCGAGCGCCACGCGATGCTGATCCACCAGCGCCTGGGTCGGCGCACTCGCGTCCTCGAGGCGCCGCGCGAGTCCGGAGCACTCCGCCTGCAGACCATCGGCTCTTCGAGCCAGGCTCTCGCGCTCGAGCTCGACCCGCCGCAGCGTCGCTTGCGCGCGCTCGAGCTCGACCTCGATGTCGCGAATGCGCGAGGCCGTGCCGAGGGGGACCTCGGGGCTCTTCTCCGTCCGACGCTTCGCCTTGTCCGATCGTCGGCGAAGCTCGGCGAGCTCCTCGGACTGCCTCTTTCGGGCCTGGCTCTCGAGCTCGAAGCGACGGAGCAGGTCCTTTCGCTCGACCTCGAGGGACTCCATCTCGGCGGCGAGCTGCTCGATTCGCTTCTCAGCGCCCTGCCGCCCACGCCACAGCCAGGCAGCCGCACAGAGAGCGATCAGCAACAGGAAGGACAACGCATTCAACATCGATCATTCTCCGCCGGCGAAAGCATTCCACGAGACCGGTCGAGTCGTGCGACGGATCGTCGCCGAGTGCCGGCCCGGCGGATTCTACCCCGCGATCCGGATCCCGAGCAGGAGAACCTTACCGTGTCCCGTGCCGAGCGATTGATCCAGGCGGCGCGCCGTCTCTCCCGGGCCGTCGACGCGCTTCGCTTCGCTGCGCCCGTGACCCACGTCTACAACCCCCTCGACTACGCCGCCCGGGGCCATCGGAGCTACCTGCGCCGGTTCGGAGAGGGCCGCAAGCGCGCCATCTTCCTCGGTATGAACCCCGGCCCCTTCGGTATGGCGCAGACGGGTGTTCCGTTCGGCGAGGTCGCGAGCGTGCGGGACTGGATGGGAATCGAGGAGGCCGTGGCCCGGCCCGCGAACGAACATCCGGCGCGACCGATCGAGGGCTTCGGCTGCCGGCGTAGCGAGGTGAGCGGCGCGCGGCTATGGGGTGCCGTGGCCCACCACTTCGGTCGCCCCGAGGCGTTCTTCCGCGATCATTTCGTGGCCAACTACTGCCCCCTCGTCTTCATGGAAGCCTCCGGTCGCAATCGCACTCCGGACAAGCTCGGGCCCGGCGAGCGACGCGCCCTCTACGCCGTCTGCGACGAACACCTGCGCCGGGTCGTCGAAATCCTCGAGCCGGAATGGCTGATCGGGATCGGCGGATTCGCGGAGGCGCGTGCAAAAGAAGCGCTCGACGGGACCCCGCTCCGCTTCGGTCGCGTGCTCCACCCGAGCCCGGCGAGCCCGCTCGCCAACCGGGACTGGGCGGGAGCGGCCGCGCGCGAGTTGACGGCGCTGGGTCTGTGTCCGCCGGCGAGCGAGTCAGCCGGCCGCCGACCGCGAGCAAAACGACTGCCGAGCTGAACAATCAGCGATATGCTCGGCCCCCGTTCGAGTCCCTGGATCCGGTCGCAACCCTGCGAGGCGACGACCGCGAGAGGAGAAGAGCCCAAGATGTCCTGCGCCGACACTTTGTCCATCGCCCCCGTGCAACTGGAGTTTGCGACCGATTCGCGTGCGACCGCGCGACGAGCGCGACGCGCACTGCGGGGACTGCTCGCGATCGGGCTCTGTGTGCTCGTGCTCGGGTGCAGCGAGGACGGTGCCAATGCCGGCGAGAAGGCCGGCGAGAAAGCCGCCGAGCAGCCCAGTGACAGCGCCAACGCGAGCGCCGGCCAGACCCCGCCTGGCGGCGACCCGTTGATCGCGGAGATCGACGCGGTGATCGCGGCACAGCCGGTCGACAAGAACCAGTCCCAGTGGCGGACGAATCTGAAGGTGCCGCCGAAGTTCACGTTCGATCCCTCCAAGAAATACTTCTGGAAGCTCCAGACCAACCAGGGCGAGATCATCTTCCGGATGCTTCCCGAGGTCGCGCCAATGCACGTCGGCGCGACGTTCTACCTGACCCGTCTCGGCTTCTACGACAGCCTGGGCTTCCACCGCGTGATCCAGGGCTTCATGGCCCAGGGCGGGGATCCGCTCGGGAACGGCCGCGGGACCCCGGGTTTCCGCTACTACGGCGAGTTCGATCCGACGGTCGTCCATGACGCCCCGGGAATCCTCTCGATGGCCAACGCCGGCCCCGGCACCGACGGGAGCCAGTTCTTCATCACCTTCGCGCCGGCCCCCGCACTGGACGGACGCCACACGGTCTTCGGCAAGGCCGAATCGGAGACGAGCCTCGAAACGCTGCGCAAGATGGAAGCGCTCGGTCGGCCGATGGATCCGGCGCCGCCGTCGAGTCCGATCGTGATCGAGCGTGCGACGATCCTGGTCGAGTGACGCGCACCCCACTGCCCGGCGTCAGCCCTTCTCCACGCCGGCCTTCTCCAGATTGGCCTTCTCCAGATCGGGAAGCGGCTCGAGCAGTCCGTGTCGCGCGATCTGGAACCGCTCCGACTCGCCCGTGCCGGCGTAGAGCGCGCGCTTTAGCGCCGCCTCGGCCGCCGCGACATCGACGCCGCGCAGCACGACCTCGCGCAGCACGAGCGTCGGATGGAAGCGATCCGCATCCGGCACGCCGAGCTCGTCCGGCCTGAGCTCGCGCACCTCACTCGGCCCGAGTGCGTGCAAAGCGTCCCCCACCGTGCTCGCCTTGACTCGCGAAGCGTCGCTCGAGAGATCCACGACGAAGCTGAACCGACAGCCAGTGCGCACACCCCGTGGCGCCGGCATTCGAATCTGCCCCTCGCGCAGAACCTGGCCAAGCTCGCGCGCCGACCGGGGCAGCGCCGGCTCCGCACGGTCCGCAGCGAGCCACCCCTCGTCGCCCTTCCATAACACCATGAAGAGCCGGCCCTGGGTCGTCGTTCGCGATGCACTCGCCCCCGACGCGAGGTCTACGAGCTCGAGCTCCACCTCGCCCTGCCAGTTCGCGAGGCGCCGATCGCCTTCGAATTCGCTCGGAACCGCGCGCGCGCTGCGCGGCGGCTGGCGGAGCTGGATCGCTGTTAAGCCTTTCGGAATCCGCCCCGAGAGCTGCTCGTAGCCACGGCGCTCCCGATGGAGCACGTCGCCCTGCTCGAAGCGATAGCTGCAGACCGCCGCGGCGAACGCCTCCGGAACCGCCCATGAGAATTCCGTAAAAAACCCGAGCACCTGCTCCTCCGCCATTCTCGATCCCTCTGCCTCCCTCAGCTGTTTAGAGGCCCAGATTGTCGTCTCAAACCGCTTTCCCAGGGGGCCTAGCGTGGTGATTACGCGATCAACATCCCTCCGGGAATTCATTCGTTCCAGATCTAAATCGTTGAATCCAAAAGAGTTTTTGACACTGCGACGACATCGGATTCAGCGCTGGTTGACATCCAGATCCATCTCTGACCAATATGCCGACCTGACCGGAAATCCAGGCATCTCGGGAGGAACCGTCTTGGCCGCCGAAGTCTCGCCCGCCTCGTCCAGATCGACAGCGAAGTCCTTGCCTCAGTCCAGTCGCCGCGCCAGCGTGCAAGAGCCTGCCCGGCAGCCCATGCTGGCTAGTCTGTTGGTCCGCTCGAGCGCCGTCGAATCCATTGAACCCCATCCGAGCGAATTCTTCGCGCCGTCCGAGCTGCCGTCCATGCCCCGGTTGTCGCCTCAGGACTCCGTCGACTTCCTGTTGCATCCGACGGAGCTCGCGAAGGGACGTCGCGCCGCCGAAAACTACCTCAGCACGTTCCGCACCGAAGAGAGCCGACGCGCCGCCGAGGAAATGCTCGAGACCCTGGCCACCGTGATCAGCGGCGGCAAGTGTGACAGCGTCGAGTTTCCGTGGCAGCAGGTGCGCCCCTATCACGGCGCGGCGGCGCTCACGATGCTGAAAGTGCGCGGCGCACCGGCTCGCATCGAGACGCTCCGCTGCCGCAAAAATTCGTCGCGAAGCTTCCGCGCGGTGCCGACGAGCTATCCCCCGCGCGAGGTGCAGAAGATCCGGAGCACGCTGACGAAGGTGATCGAACAGTGCGGTGAGCTCGGTTTCCTGCTCGGCGAGACAGTCTCCCAGGAGCTGCGGGCAGCGACTCAGAACCAGGGCAAGCGACGCCCGAAACCGGACCAGCGAAATCGCCTGCTCGCCGACGGCGAAATCCGAGCCTTGATCGCCGCCTGCACGAGCGACGGAGCGGCACACGGCTGCCGAGACGCCGTGTTCTTCGCCCTCGTCTACCGAGGGCTCCGAATCGCGGAGATCGTCGGCCTGACGCTCGAGAGCGTACGCTTCAGCAACAAGGCCGGCGTCTGCACGATCACGACGAGCGCGGCCAGCTCCGGCGGCCGCGGGAGGAAGATCGAGCTCACCAACGACGATCTGATCAGTCTCGAGGACTGGCTCGATTTCCGCGGAGATGGCGGGGGCCCGCTGCTGGGATCCTTCGGCAAGAACGGCAAGCTCGAAGGCAAGCGCCTCACGACGGCCATGATGGTCCAGGTCTGCGAGGAGCGGGCCCGGCAAGCCGAGGTCGCGCCCTTCACCCCCACCGACCTCTCCCGCAGCGCGGACGCCCTGACCGAGCACCGAAAGCTCACCCGCCGCAGCGCCGCCCGGGACTCGGAAGAGCTCCACACCGCCGCCGACCGGATCCTGTTCGATGCGGACGCGAGCCCGAGCCTGCAGGGCGAGATGATCCGCTTCCCGTTCCTCGGCCAGGGGATCTGAGCTTCCGCGTGCCATTTGCCCCGGGAGATCGCACGGGACGATCGCAACGGTCATCGTGCACCTCAAGCCTCCTCCATGCCCGCCGATGGAATGGTCTGAGGGGGGTTACTCGATGTTCGGATGGCGCCAACCGAGGACCGCTCTGCAGAAGTTTCCGCGCTGGGAGACCTGTGTTCCCGTGCGCATCTCGACGGTCGATCCCGAGATCGATCCCGACACCGCAGTCCCCTTCTACCGCGCCACCGAAGCCACTACGGCGAACCTCTCCCGGGGTGGCGTCTTCGTGCACTCCTGGGAGCCTCTCGCGGCCGGGCGCCGGGTGATCGTGGCCCTGGATCTGCCGGCGGGGGGAGAGATCCAATTGGTGGGCCAGGTGGTCTGGACGCGCCGGAAGCTGACGCCGCGAGCGGCGGGGCCCGTCGAAGCCCCGGGTTACGGCATCGAGTTCGTCGCCCAGAGTCGAGCCGAGCAGGCGGCGATCCAGCAGGTCCTCGATGCAGCGGCTCTGGCCTCCGCGCCAACCCCGTCCACGGAAATTCCGGCGGCAGCGACGGCTCTGGGGGCACAGACGACCGCCGCCGCAACGGCGCCCGCGTCGCCGTCCGCCGCAAACCGCTCGCCCTTCACACCCACGCCCTGACCTGCAGCGCGCCCCGCGCGCCGGCCTACGCGATCAAGAAGCTTGTCGACCGCGGCGCGCGGCTCAGCCTTCGATCTCGTATTCCTGCATCTTCCGGCGCAGGGTCGAGCGGTCGATATCGAGGATCTTTGCTGCCTGCGTGCGATTGCCTTCGCAGTCCTCGAGGGCCTGGACGATCGCGCGACGCTCGATCTCACGCAGCGTGAGACCGCGGGGCACCGCGTCCGACGGGGACGACAGGCTGGCGCCCCGCCCCCTCTCGATGGCGAGATGACGCACACCGACGACCGCGTCACCCGCCGCCGCCCGCGCTCCCTGGACCAGATTGCGCAGCTGACGAACGTTGCCCGGCAGATCGGTGCGGCAGAGAGCCTCGATCGCCTCCGGTGTGAAGCCCGAGGAGCCTGGCTTGTCGAAATGAGCGAGCAGGAGCGGGATGTCCTCGCGCCGCTCGGCGAGGGCAGGCAGCTTGATCTCGAGGCCACGCAGCCGGTAGTAGAGATCCTCTCGCAGACTTCCCTCGTCGATCATGATTCGGGCTTCGCGGTTCGTGGCCGCGACGAAGCGAACACTCACCCGCTCCGCCTTTTCCGCGCCGACCGGCCGCACCTCGCCGTCGTCGATCACTCGCAGGAGCTTCGCCTGAAAGCCCAGATCGAGGGTCTCGAGCTCGTCGAGAAAGAGCACGCCCTCGTGCGCCTCGCGCAGCAGCCCGCGCCGGTCGCGGTCGGCGCCGGTGAAGGAGCCGCGCCGGTGACCGAAGAACTCGCTCTCGAAGAGATCCGAGGGCGAGAGCGCGCAGTTATGCGCCACGAAGGGTCCCTTAGCGAGCCCGGAATGCGTATGGATCGCGCGCGAGACGAGCTCCTTGCCAGTCCCCGTAGCCCCGGTGACGAGCACGTGGACGTCACTGCGCGCCGCCATCAGGACGCGGTGGCGCACCTCGACGATCGCGCGGCTCGTCCCGACGAGCTCGGGCACCGTCGAACGGGCGAGGCTCGTCCGCTTGCGCGTCAGCAGCGCGCGATCGATCGCCGCACCCACACTCGCGGGTGTCGCCGGCTTGAGCAGGTAGTTGACGGCACCGAGCCGGACGGCCTCGACAACATCGTCGACGTCCTCGTTGGCCGTGAGCACGATGGCCGGTAGATCGGGCCAGCGCTGTGCCAAATGGGACAAGAGCTCGAAGCCGTC
The DNA here is from genome assembly GCA_031400655.1 of Deltaproteobacteria bacterium. GTDB lineage: Bacteria > Myxococcota_A > UBA9160 > UBA9160 > UBA4427 > UBA4427. The sequence continues at coordinate 11,045 of JANNQH010000722.1, forward strand.
CATCGACGGCATTCGCAGGTCGGTGATCACGAGATCGAAGGGACGCGACTCGAGGGCGAGCAGCGCCTCGACGCCATTCGCTGCGAGCCGCACCGAGTGGCCGCGCCCCTCGAGCAGGAGCCGCAGGTACTCGGCCGAGCTCGGCTCGTCCTCGGCGACGAGAATCGCATCACTCATGCTGGCCGAGCCCCCGCGCTCGCCGGAGCGGGCCGAGCGTGCGTCAATGGCAATTCGAGCACCGCGACGGCACCCTTCTCCGGCCCAGAGGCAAGCCGCAGGGATCCACCCTGATCCTCGACGATCCGGCGCGCCAGGAAGAGTCCGAAGCCGCTGCCACCGGACTTCGTCGTGAAGCCCGGCGTGAAGAGGCGGGCGTCGGAATCCGGGGGGAGGCCCTCGCCCTCATCGCTGATCTCGACTCGACAGTGGTCCCCGCGGCGGGTGACCTCGATCGTGCAGCGGCCGACGCCGTGCATCGCCTCGACCGCATTGCGCAGCAGGATCGTCAGCAGCTCCTGGAAGGGCGTCTCGGCGATCGGGATCAACAGGTCGCGCGCGTCGGGTGCCACGCGCACATCGAAGACCAGCTCGGGATTCGCGGGGCCTAGCGCCCCGGTCGCAGCCCCGAGGACCGCCGTCACGGAGGCGCCCATCGCCCGGATCGCCCCGGTCGTCTCGGCGAGCGTGAGGCGCGCGAGTTGCTCGAGATCGTCGATCGCCGCACGCAGGCCCGCGAGCGCTTCGCGGGAGGCTCCAACGCGCTCGACCTCGGGCTCGATCAGCCCGACGAATCCGCGCAGGCTGTGGACAGCATTCTTCAGGCCATGGGCCAGACGGGCCACGTTCTCTCCGACCCGCGAGACGACCCGCTCATCTTCGAGCTCGCGCTGGAGGGTCTCGAGGCGCTGGCCGAGCTCGTCGCTCTGGGTCCGAAGCGCCGCCTCGCCCGTCACACGGCGATGGGCCATCGCGAAGCCGAGGCCGCCCATCACGGCGAGAAACGCAGCCTCGAGCGACAGCAACTGCCAGCCGGCGGCGAGACCAAAGAGGCTCTGGACGAGGGCGAGGACGAGGATCGCGACCGACGTCACACCGACTACACCCGCCGGACCCATCGAGATCGCGGCGAGGCCGACCTCGAAGAAGAACGCGGCCAGGATCGGCGATTTGAGGCCCAGGGTGAAGGTCGCGAGGGTTCCCCAGCCGAGCAGCCCGATCACGGGCGAGGCGATCTGCGCAATCCGCGCAATCGGCCGGAAGTCGCGAGCCACCCAAAGCAGGAAATTGGGGCCACCGAAGGCCACCGCCAGCCACAGGAACAGTGTGCCCTGCCGCAGATTCGGATTCAGCCAAACGACTGCCAAAGCCCCGAGGCAGAGCGCCAGGGGTCGGGCCAGGAGTGCGCGTTCCGCTGTCTTGTTCATGCTTCCGAAACGTCGCGCGACTCGAAGCATCGAGCCAGCGCCGGATTCGCTTGCAAGGGCCGGAACACGCGAGAGCCCCGATCCATGGACCGGGGCTCTCTGTTCAGCGATTACCAGCGTCCGCCGCGGTCACCGCGGTCGCCGCCACCGCCGCCGCCGTGACTATCCCGATCACCGCCGGGCCCGCCAGCGCGACGCTTGTCGAGCGCCTCGTTGACGCGCAGGGCCCGATTGCCGTAGTCACGACCGTCCAGCTCGGCGATCGCCTTGTCGGCATCGGCCGGAGCCATCTCGACGAATCCAAAACCGCGCGATCGGCCCGTCTCGCGGTCGTTCACGACCGACGACGACTGGACCGGGCCATAGGTTGCAAACAGCTCACGCAGATCTTCGTCCGTCGTGCTCCAGGGAAGGTTGCCAACATAAATCTTCTTCACGAACTCGTACTCCGTGCCCGGATGGAAGGCATCAGCCTTCCGCCGGGCGCATGCTCGATCCCTCCGCCTAAGCGCAGTCCCGAGCTTTCTCGGAACCGCCGGATCCGGTCCGTCGTCCTCGAGACGAGCGGATCGGAATCAGGAACGGATCAATGATTCGACGTCTCTCTACCTACCATCCAGACTCACGTGAGCCTGAGAGGAGAACGACGTGCCATCGAAACGAACACTGATCGGATTTGGACTCGATGATTCGACTGCGACTCGGTCAGACTCGGTTGGACTCGAACTGAGGGCGGGAGATCTCGGTGGGCAAATCGGGCAGCGCGCGCTTCGCGGGGCTCGCGCAGGGTAATGGATTCCACAAAAGAGCGCCATCACGATTTCAACCGAGACCGAGCTCCCCGCCCGGCCGGAGGAACGAATCGACCCAGACCGGCCCGCCCGAGGCCGGCGCCGCGGGTCATCGCCCGCTACGACTTCCCGCGCTTGCCCGCGGCCGCCTTCCGTCCAGTCGGCTTGCGGGCCGCCGCTCGTTTGCGCGGCGCAGCCGTTTCACGGGCCGCCATCCGGCGCGGAGCGGGCCTCTCGGCCGAGCTCGAAGGCTCGTCCACCCAGCGTCCATCGTGATAGTGCGCCCGCCAGCTGGTCGCCTTGCCGTCGACCTCCGAGGTGACGTACTGCTCGCGGGTCTTGCGCGCGAAGCGCACGACCGCCGGCCGGCCATCCGGGTCGGTCTTCGGCGCATCGGCGAGGTAGCGGTATTTGGGATCGAGCTTGTCCTTCACCTGCACGAGCTCCGCCACCGTCGGCGCCCGCGTCTCGCGGTGCTTCGGAAACTGGCTCGCCGCGAGGAAGATCCCCGCCGCACCGTCGCGCAGCAGGTAGAAATCGTCGCAGCGCTCGCAGCGCAGATGCGGCATCGGGATCGGATCGACCTTGGGCGGCGCCGCCTCGCCGCTGCGGAGCAGCTTGCGCGTGTTCTTGCAGACGTCGGAGGTGCAACCGAAGTACTTGCCGAAGCGGCCGGACTTGAGCTGCATGTCCTCGCCGCACTTGTCGCATTCGAGCACCGGACCGTCGTAACCCTTGATCTGGAACGAGCCCGTCTCGACCTCATAGCCGGGACAATCGGGATTGTTGCCGCAGACGTGGAGCTTGCGCGTCTCGTCGACGAGATAGCTGTTCATCGCGGTCCGGCAGATCGAACAGTGGCGCTTCGTCAACAGGAGCCGCGCCTCGACCTCGTCACCGCCCTCCTCGTCGCCCCCGTCACTGTCCGGGACCGAGATCGCCTCGTCACCGGAGATCAGGTTGAGCGTGCTCTTGCAGCGTTCCTTCGGCGGCAGCGCATAGCCCGAGCAGCCGAGGAAGACACCGGTGCTCGCGGTGCGGATCTGCATGCGGCGGCCGCATTGCGGACACGGGATGTCGGTCTCGGTCGGCGCATTCGAGCGCATCCCCTTCGTCTGGTGTTCCGCGGCGGTGAGCTGCTTGCGGAAGTCGAGGTAGAAGTCGCCTAATACCTTCTTCCACTGCTTGCTGCCGACGGCGACTTCGTCGAGGGCCTCTTCGAGACCGGCGGTGAAGCCGTAATCCATCAGCTCACCGAAATTCTCGATCAGCCGCTCGGTCACGATCTCGCCCATCTTCTCTGCGTGGAAGCGGCGGCCGTCGAGGCGGGCATAGCCCCGATCCTGGATCGTCGAAATGATGGAGGCGTAGGTCGAAGGACGGCCGATGCCGCGCTTTTCGAGCTCCTTCACGAGGCTCGCTTCGCCGTAGCGCGCGGGCGGTTTGGTGAAGTGTTGCAGCGGCTCGAGCTTGACCAGATCGAGGCGCTCGCCCACCTGCACGTCGGGCAGCGGCGCCTCGCCCTCGTTCGCGCGCAAGGAGGTCGGCTGCACTCGGGTATGCCCGTCGAAGACGATGATCCGGCCGCGCGTACGCAGCTCGTACTCGCCCGCCTTGACCCCGAGATTGCTCGAGAGGTATTCCGCCGGCGCCATCTGACACGCCACGAACTGGCGCCAGATCAGCTCGTAGAGCCGTTCCTGATCGCGTTCGACGCCCTGGAGCTGACCCGGGCGAACATCCACGTCGGACGGGCGGATTGCCTCATGGGCTTCCTGCGCGCCATCCTTGCTCGAATAGACGTTGGGCTCCGCCGGCAAGTAGCGCGCCCCGAAGTCGCGACCGATCGCCGTGCGGCAGACCTCGACGGCCTCGCGCGAGAGATTGGTCGAGTCGGTGCGCATGTACGTGATGTGGCCCGCTTCGTAGAGGCGCTGCGCCATCATCATCGTCTTCTTGACGCTGAAGCCGAGGCGCGTGCTCGCCGCCTGCTGCAGGGTCGAGGTGATGTAGGGCGCGCCGGGCTTCGTGCGGGTCGGTTTGTCCTTGCGCTCGATCACCTCGAAGTCGGCGAGCTCGAGCGCGCGAACGGCTTGCGTCGTCTGGGCTTCGGTGACGGGCCGGAAAGCCTCGCCGCGATGTCTGGCGACCTCGAGTCGGAGTGCAACGCGAGCCCGCGTCCGGGTATCCGCATGGATCTCCCAGAACTCCACGGGAATGAATGCGCGGATTTCCTTCTCGCGCTCGACGATCAAGCGCACCGCGACCGACTGCACGCGCCCCGCGGAGAGGCCGCGCGCCACCTTCGACCAGAGCAGTGGCGAGAGCATGTATCCGACTACGCGGTCGAGGAAACGCCGAGCCTGCTGGGCGTTGACGCGCGAGATGTCGAGTTCGCCCGGCGCCTGGAAGGCCTGGCGGATCGCGCTCTGGGTGATCTCGTTGAAAACGACGCGCTTGTAGCGGCTGGCGTCGCCGCCGATCACTTCGCGCAGATGCCACGCGATCGCTTCGCCTTCGCGATCCAGATCGGTCGCGAGGTAGATCGTGTCGGCCTGGGTCGCGAGCTTGCGCAGCTCGGTGACGACTTTTTCTTTGCCCGGGAGGATCTCGTAGTTCGCCGCCCAGTCGTTCTCGGGATCGATGCCCATGCGTGCGAAGAGCGCCTTCTTCGACTGCTCCTTGCGGTGCTGCTCGCGCTTGGCCCCAACGAGCTTACGGGTCTTCGCCGCCGCCTGTGCCCGGGCCTTGGCATCCACCTGTTTGCCCGAGCCCGACACGGGCAGATCGCGAATGTGTCCCACGCTGGACTTCACGACAAAATCCCGGCCGAGATATTTGTTGATGGTCCGCGCTTTCGCGGGTGATTCGACGATGACCAGCGACTTACCCATGCTGCCTCGTTGGTTCGAACAGGACGTTTGTGTCGGGGGATTCGCCGGCTTTCCGCACATGCTCTTCCGCACGTGCAGAAGTGGCAGCGGGATCGGAGACGCCTCGAATTTTCTTGAGGCGCTGACTTCCACCCCCACCGAGCGGGCTACCCGGTTAGCACAGCCCCCCCGGTCCGTGGCAAGGCCCGAAAATTCCCGCATGCGGGGCATGATTCCCCCAGCGGACTGAAAAATCTGCGCGCTTTCGCCCAGATAGCCGAGTGCTCTCGCGTCGCCCGAGAAGTGAGATCGAGGCGAGCTGCGTCGCCTCATAGATAGAAAGCAGCCCCGAGCTGGCTCGAGAGGACGAGTCGGTCACGACCGCCTGGCGTGGCCGGAAGGCGTGCCGACGAAGCAGCGATTACGCTGCGCGGGCATGTCGCAATCGCTTCCCCGTGCGCGCCCG
>JANNQH010000723.1:0-4460 GCA_031400655.1 Deltaproteobacteria bacterium
GCACCGGACCTCGAGCAGGCGTTCATCGCGTACATCCGCGACGCGATGGACTCGGGGCCTTCGGATTCACCCGCTCCCGCACGGAGCTTTGCGCCTCCGACATCCGGCTCGAAGGTCGAAAATTCCCGGGCGGCCCGTCGCTGGCGGGGGCTCGGTCGCCTGCTGGCCTACGCCCGTCGCGAGAGTCTCGAGATCCTTCGCGATCCCATTCGTCTGGCCTTCGCATTCGGTGGGTCGGCGCTCCTGATGCTGGTCTTCGCCTATGGCATCACGACGGACGTCGAGAACGTCCGCTTCGCGGTGCTCGACCTGGATCAGACGCCGGAGAGCCGAGCCTATCTCCGCGAGTTCAGCGGATCCCGCTATTTCAGCGAGCAGGCCCCGCTCTCGTCGTCTGAGGAAGCCCGCCAACGCCTGCAGGCCAACGACATCTCGCTGACCATCGAGATCCCACCCGGCTTCGGACGCGATCTGCGACGGGGCGGGACGCCGGAGGTGTCCGTGGAGATCGATGGGACGAATCCGTTTCGCGGCGAGATGATCGATGGCTATGTCCAGGGCGTCCACGCGGGCTATCTGCGTTCGGTCCTCGCCCGCGCACGCCCGACGTCGACATTTCGCAATCTGGTCGAGCCACGCTTCCGTTACAACCCGACCTTCGAGAGCGTCTACACGATGGTGCCTGGCGTTCCAGCGCTGCTCCTCATCCTGATTCCGGCGATCCTGACGGCCGTGAGCGTCGCCCGGGAGAAGGAGCTCGGCTCCATCACCAACTTCTACGTCACGCCCACGACGCGCTTCGAGTTCCTGGTCGGGAAACAGCTTCCCTATATCGCCCTCGGATTCACGAACTTCGTCCTGCTCGCCCTGATGGCCGTCTTCCTGTTCGGAGTTCCGCTGAAGGGAAGTGTCGGCGCGCTGGCGCTCTGCGCGCTCCTCTACGTGACGGCCACGACCGGCCTCGGTCTCCTCATCTCGAGTCTCACCTCGAGCCAGGTCGCCGCGGTATTCGCGACGGCGATCCTGACGATGATGCCGACGCTGCAGTTCTCGGGCCTGCTCCAGCCCGTGTCGACCCTCGAAGGTCCTGCTCGCGTCATCGGTGCGGTCTGGCCCACGACCTACTATCTGCACGCGAGCGTGGGCGCCTTCACGAAGGGGCTCGGAGCCCGCGAGCTCGTCTTCGATCTTGTCGCTCTCGCGACCTTCATTCCCTGCTTGATCCTGCTGAGCGTGCTTGCCCTCCGCGAGCAGGATCGTTAGCCATGGACCGGATCGCCAAGATCTTCTGGCTCGGGACCAAGGAGCTCCGCAGTCTGCAGCGAGACACGGTCGTCATCGCGCTGCTCGTCTTCTCTTTCAGCCTCTCCGTCTACATTCGCGCGCAGGGAACCTCCGCCGAGGTGCACAATGCGACCATCGGGTACGTGGACGAAGATCGATCCACCCTTTCGGGGCGGATCGCCGATGCCCTCTACCCGCCCTATTTCCGAGAGCCCGAGATCATCGACGCCGACGAGATCGACGCGGGCATGGATTCGGGTCGCTTCATGTTCGTCCTGGAAATCCCTCCCCGGCTCGAAGCCGATCTGCTCGCGGGAAACCAGTCCGAGATCCAGCTCTACATCGACGCCACCACGATGACGCAAGCCAGCATCGGCGCCAGCTACATCCAAAACATCATCGCGGGCGAGATCGCTCGCTTCGTGCCTGGCTCGGCGGATCGCAATCCGGGAGTCCGACTCGTGACCCGCACGGCCTTCAATCCGAATCGCAGCAGCTCCTGGTTCAACGCCATCGTCACGCTGATCGACCACATCACCATGCTGACCATCGTGCTGACGGGTGCGGCGCTGATCCGCGAGCGCGAGCACGGAACCATCGAGCACCTGCTCGTCATGCCGCTCACCGCACTCGACATCGCCGCATCGAAGATCTGGGCGAACGGCCTCGTCATCCTTCTCAGCACCGCGCTCTCGCTCGTCCTGATCGTGGAGCTACTCCTCGACATTCCGATCGCGGGCTCGAAGCTGCTGTTCCTCTCGGGAACGACCCTCTATCTGTTTTTCGCCTGCGCGCTTGGAATCTTCCTCGGGACGATCGCGCGATCGATGGCCCAGTTCGCACTCCTGGTGCTGTTGGTCATCCTTCCCCTGGACATGCTTTCCGGGGGGCAGACGCCGATCGAGAGTCAACCGGCCTGGCTGCAGCTGATCACGTTCCTGCTGCCTTCTCGTCACTTCGTGAGCTTTTCAGAGGGCATCCTGTTCCGGGGCGCGGGGCTCGGCATCGTCTGGCGCGACTTCGTGATCGTCACCGTCCTGGGGCTGGTCTTCTTCGGTCTGAGTCTGGCCCTCTTCCGTCGCTCGATCGGCGTCGCGAAGTCGTAGCCCCCTGGATTCGCTTCCCTGCCAGCCACCCACCGGGATCACGACCCCGGACGCGTAGTGCTCGTCGAGCCAGCTCGCGAGCGCCGCAGCCAGAAATGTCTCGGCCTGCTCCTGCGCTTGTCGCCGCGCCTCTCGTTCATTCAGGTGGGTGGCGCGGGACTCCTCCGTGAGGACCGCAACGACCTGGCCGCCGGCGGCCCGATCTTCGATCTCGAGGGCGGCTTCCCAGTGAACCGCCACGAAGTCGTGGTCACGGTCGAGCTCGAGGGGCTCGAACGCGATCCGTGCACGCGCAACGAGCCAGCCGGGACTGTCGCCCCAGTCGCTCTCCGCCGGCAGCGCGAAGCCCTTCGCGAGCACCTGCTGCGCGAGCGCGCGGCGCACCTCGTCGAGCGGTGCGCCCATCATCCCGCTCTGCGAGTCCATCTCGTAGGCCTGGACGTCGATCGCGAGGGCGCGCTTGATGGAAGCGAGCTGGAGGTCGAGCGCTGCGCGCGAATGCGAGGCCTCTGACGCCGGGGGCGTGCCCCCGAGATTCACGATACGGGTGAGCAGCGCATCGCGGCGCTGCGCGAGCATGATCGCGCCGAGCATCGGGTCGAGGGCCTCCTCGGGCGAGGCGTTCGAGCTGGCGGCAAGAGCCTGCGAGAGCTGCTGCTCCGTGGCCCCGATCTCTTCGGTCAGTCGGGCGAGGAGCGCCGGCCGGTCGAGCACGGCCAAAGCCCAGTGCGCGGGCGGTGTCTTCGCGACATAGGTCTTGGCGATCTCGACGCCCTCGCTCTCGCCCTTCGTCTTGCGCGCGATCTCAGCCCGGGCGGCGGACGCCGCGGCGTCGGGATCTCCCCCGGAGCCCACGCCTGACACATATTGTTTCTGTGGATAGTCGTGCGGCTCTCCACCCGTAAGCCATTTCGGCGCGTCGGGAGTACCTGCGCAGCCCGCGGCGATCAGCGCGACCGCCAACACCATCCCCCGCGCGCCAACACTCTGACAAGCTCGTCCAATCGCAGCTCGCATCGTCCGGCCCTCTCTGGCTTCCGAATCCCCATCTGGATGATGACGCATACACCGGCGATCGTCGGGACTCGCGGCGGCCCGACGGCCCGCCTCATCCGGGTCGTCCACCGGCGCCGACCGCCCGGACCACGCTCGAGGCAACCCAAAGGCCAGCGGCAAAGAGCACGATCCCCGCCGGCTCCGGCACCGCCGGCGACGAAGACTCCGCCACGATCTCGACCGGAAGCACGGATCCGGTTTCACGTTCCATGGGCACGACCGCTGCCCTCGCCCGGATCGTTGTCGGCTCGAGGATCGTCGAAGACGCCGCCGCACGCCAGAGATCCGGCGGCGTCCACACGCTCACCGCGAGCGCCGACGCCACCAGCTCCCGCTCGCTGCGCACCGACGCCGCGCTCGCCCCCGACAGCGCCGAATCGCCCGTCGCCACGATGATCACACCGCCACCGCCGCCGTTATTCGGCGGCGGATCGGTGTCGTCCTGCGGCGGCGGGGGACCGCCGACCCGAGCCGCGACGGCGCAGTCGCTGCCCATCAACGGGACCGCCAGGATCATCAGGATGACGACGAGGGGAGTGCGCAAGCAGCCATTCTAATCGAATAATCCCGATCTCGTGCAGCCGGGCGCGTGCACGCGTCGGCAGTCCGCCGGCAGCTCGACGCCCCAAATCCGCCGGCCCAACGCGCATTCCCGAAATCATCGAAGAAGAGTCTGGCGCCCGACCGCCGCCCTCGTCGTCAATGCCGACGGCGTTCGTGAGGCACGGCGCTCAAGCCGCTACCCCGAAGATCGCCCCGACACCCGCGGTCAAACCCATCGCCAGGGCGCCCCAGAATGTGACGCGCGCGGCCGCCATGAATAGAGATGCGCCGCCGGCGCGCGCCGCCACGGAGCCCAGGAGCGCGAGAAACACGAGCGAGCTTCCCGCAACGGCCCACGGCAGGACGGAGGCAGGAAAGACGAGAACGACCAGAAGAGGCAGAACAGCGCCGACCGCGAACGTACCAGCCGAGGCAAGCGCGGCTTGCACCGGTCTCGCGGCCAATGCTTCG
>JANNQH010000724.1:0-2782 GCA_031400655.1 Deltaproteobacteria bacterium
GCGGTCGTGGGTCTGGCTGTAATCCGATCCCCACATCAGGCGCTCGGCGCCGAAGGTCTCGACGAGCTTCCGCAAGAACGGAAGCGCGTCGCCGTCGTGCTCTATCGCGGCGTCGAGGACGTGGGTCGTGACCTTGAGATACAGGTTCGGATAACGCGCGAGAGCGAACAGGGATGCGGGGGCGGCGACGTCGGGGAAGGCGCAGTGGTCGAGCGAGATCGGGGCGTCGCGGAAGGCGTCGAGGAAGCGATGCAGATGCGGGAGCTGATGGTTCATGATCGTCACGATCAGATGGGCCCCGAGCAAGAGGGCCCGCTCCCAAACCGGGAAGGTCCGGGGATCGGCCAGCCAGGTCTCTTCGGTCCGGGACACGGCGAAGACGCGCAGGCCCTGCATCCCGCGCTCGCGAACCCAATACTCGACGGCATCGAAGGGCTTCTCGGCGAGGGGATCGATGCAGGCCGCCGAGACGAACCGATCGGGGCGCGCCCGGCCCTCGTCCGCGGCGTAGGCGTTGTCGAAGGAATAGGCGCCGACGGCCTGGACCAGGACCGCGCGGTCGACGCCAGAAGCATCCATCGCCGTCAGCAGCTGGTCGGTCGAGCACGGGGCATCGATGTACCACTGGCCCGAGAGCGGGCGCGGGGTGAACGGATAGCGCGCATGGTCCGGCGCGATCACGTGCACGTGGCTGTCGACGATCATGCGAACCCCTTTCCCCGTCGACCGCCGTCGAACTCCTTCAAAAAAAGCGCTTCAGAGCGGCGCTCCGCAGGCTTGCGGACGCGGCCGCGCGGACCGAAGCTAGGGTTCCCGATCGCATGCACGCAAGCGATTCCTACCGGCGCTCTTCCTGGCGGCTTCTTGGTGGAGAGGGGATCGCCCGCGGAGCGACGAGGTGAGCTTGATCGACATCAAACCCGTGAATCCCTGCATCGGCGCCACCATTTCGGGCATCGATCTGCGCAAGCCGATCTCCTCCGACGACCGCGTTGCGATCGAGGCGGCGCTGTTGCGCCACGGTGTGCTCTTCTTCCGGAACCAGGACGTCACGCCCGAGGAGCATCTCGCCTTCGCGCGCCAGTTCGGCAAGCTCGACGTCCCGCCGCTGCGCCCGAAGTACGGCGAGAATCCCGAGATGATCGTGCTCGACCAGGTAGCGCCCAAAGGCGAAGGCGCCGATGAGTGGCACAGCGACAATACCTTCGCGGCCGAACCTCCGATGGGCTCGATTCTTCGGGCGGTGATGCTCCCGAGCCAGGGCGGCGATACCTGCTTCGCCAACATGCACGCCGCCTACGACGCGCTCGCGGCGCCGCTGCGCCGGATGGTCGACGAGCTCGAGGCGGTCCACGACATCACGAAGCCGATGCGCAAAGCGATCGCCGCGGGCCACAGCGTCGAGAGCCTCGCCGAGATCCAGGCGAAATGGCCGCCCGTCGTGCATCCGGTCGCGCGCACCCATCCCGTGACCGGCAAGAAAGCGCTCTACGTGAACGGCAACTCGACGACCCACATCGTCGGAATGAGCGAGCGTGAGAGCGAGGCGATCCTGCGGCTGCTGATCGACCACGTGCGGGATCCGGTCTTCCAGTGCCGCTTCCAGTGGGATCTCCACTCGATCGCGTTCTGGGACAACCGCTCGGTCCAGCACTACGCGGTGCCCGACTACGCCGAGCGCCGCATCATGAACCGCGTCACCCTCGTGGGCGACCGGCCGCGCTGAATGACGAAGACGAAAGAGGAAAGACGCATGCCCGAGCTCCGATTCCGACACCTCGATGGTGAAAAGTGGCAGGAGGTCCGCGCCCTCGAGATCGACGGCCGCCGGGCCTGCGTGCGCGAGAAATGGCTCGACTTCACCCCCGGCTTCCTCTCGCTCTACGCCGAGTGGGATCCCGGCATGATGATCCACAAGCACGGCCACAACAGCGATCACGTCGTCTACGTGATCTCGGGCGAGATGACCTGCGGCGACGTCGTCTGCACCGCCGGTATGCACATCACCCTCGAGAAGGGCGCCGTCTTCGGCCCCTTCGTCGCTGGGCCGAAGGGCGTCGTCCTCTTCGAGGTCATGATGGGCGATCCGCGCTCCTTCGCCGCCGATCCGGAAGGCTGGAAGAAGCTGCTCGTCGAGAAGAAAGCGAAGCAGCTGCCGAACCCGTCGATCGACATGCCCGATTGGCTCGTCGATACGCGGACGAGCTAGGCGACTCCGATGAGCCCGAGCTTTCGCCGACCGTTCGAAGTCATCGACTATCCGGAGCTGATGCGGACCCACGTCCCGCCGCCGGAGTATTTCGAGTCCGACTACCTGATCGGCCCCGAGGCGATCGAGGCGCGCCAGCTCGAGCGCCTGAAGAAGCGCGCGGCGAGCGCCTACCGGGTTCCCTTCTTCCGCAAGCGCTGGCACGCCGCGGGCTTCCATCCGGAACAGCTCGTGTCGCTCGCCGATCTCTCGCGGGTGCCGAGCTATTCCGTCGATGACATCCGGAAGAGTATCGAGCAGCATCCGCCGCTCGGCGACTATCAGGGCGCCTCCCTCGAGCGGGCCGCCGAGGATCCGCTTCGTGTCTTCATGTCCGGCGCGACGACCGGCGCGGCGCGACCAACGCTCTACACGCAATGGGACCGGGAAGCCGGCGCCATCCTGACGGCCCGGGCGCTCTATGCACAGGGCATCCGGCCTGGCGACGTCGTCGTCAACGCCTGGGCCTACTCGACGCACAACGGCGCCTTCTCGATGGACGAAGCGCTCCACCGCTGGCTCTCCTGCGTCGTG
>JANNQH010000725.1:0-7164 GCA_031400655.1 Deltaproteobacteria bacterium
ACGAACGACACGCTGGTCGTCCCGGAGCCGCCGATGTTCAGCGTCTGGAAGTTCTTGGCTCCCTCGACCTGATAGGCGCCGGCCTGGCCCGTCACCTGGAGCGCCGCGTCGAGGACCTGGCGGCAGCCGGTCGCCCCGACCGGATGGCCCGCACCGATGAGACCACCGCTCGGGTTGATCGGGTACTTGCCGTCGATCTCGAGCCAGCCTGCTTCGACGGCCTTCCAGGACTCGCCGGGGGCGGTGATCCCGAAATGGTCGATCGCCATGTACTCGGAGGTCGTGAAGCAGTCGTGGGTCTCGATGCCGTCGATCCCGTCGACGCTGCCGATCCCCGCGCGCTTCATGGCGTTCGTGATCGTCGAGCGGACGTGGGGGAGGACGTACGGCGAGTTCTTCGACTCCGCGACCTTGTCGGCGAACTTGAGGCGGGACGTGTTGTGTCCCCAGCCTTTGATGCGCGGGATGTCGGAGAGCTTCCTGCCGAGGCCCCTCGCCCAGCGCGTCGCATAATCCCGGGACGCGAGAAAGATCGTCACGGCCCCGTCGGTTACCTGCGAGCAGTCCGCGATCCGGATGCGACCGCCGACGGCCGGGTTGTCCTCGGTGCGGCAGAGCGCGTGGTCCTTGTTCATGTACCAGCTGCGGGTCTGGGCGTTCGGGTTCAGCTTCGCGTTGGCGTAGTTGATCTTTGAGATCTCGGCGAGGTGCTCGTCCTTGAGCCCATAGCGCTTGTCATACTCGTCGCCGAGCTTTCCGAACAGCTTCGGGAACGGAAACTCGACGCCCTTGGCCTCGAGCTCGTACCATGCGGCGGTTCCGAGATAGGAGCCGCCGATGTCCGCCGAGACCGTCTTCATCTGCTCGATGCCGACGACGGCCTGGAGGTCGTAGCGACCCGCTTCGATTTCGGCTGCCGCGGCGAGGATCGCAATCGAGCCCGAGGCGCAGGCCGCCTCGTGGCGTCCGGTCGGGAGCCCGCTGAAGGCCGGGTCGACTTCGGTGAAGAAGGCGCCGAGATGGCCCTGCATGCAGTAGAGCTCAGCGGCGAAGTTGCCGACGTGGGCGCTCTGGATCTCCTCGGGGGCGATCTGACAGGCCTCGAGGGCGCCCTGCACGCTCTCGCGCATCAGCGCCGAGAAGTGCTTGTTCTCCTTCGTCCAGTTGCGCGCGAAGTCGGTCTGGTAGCCACCCAACACGAAGACTTCCGAGCCAAGAGCCATGACGTTCACTCCCCAGTTCGATGATTGGTCCGTGCCGAACTCCGCGACCTACTCCGCGACGAAGAAGCGCCCGACATTGATGCGCGGATGCTGGAAGAAGCGCTCGGGCTTCCCGGTCCGCAGCGCCTCCGTCAGGATCTTCGGCACCGCAAGCCCCGCTTCTTCGATCATCGAGACCGCGCCCTGGATCCCGAGCGTATCGACGAGCACCGAGGGCGGCGCCGCGTTGAAGCCCATGCCCATGATGCGATCGATCCCGTCGATCGTCTCCGTCACTTCACCCACGCGGTTGAAGGCGTAGGCGACATAGCCGGCGATCACGCGGCGCGCGATCTTGGCATGCTCGCCCTTCGCGTTCAGGAAGCAACACATGCCTTCCTTGTAGCGGCCGTCGCGGTGGAGCGCGGCCACCTGCGCGATGAAGCCGAGGTCCGGCAGCTTGATCTCCGCCTCGGGCTTGTAGTCGCCGGTCGCGGGATCGAGCACGAGTCGCTTCTTGCCATCTCGCTTGAAGAAACCGCCGCCCGACTTGTTCCCGAGCACACCCTTCGCCATCAGCTTCGCCATGTAATCGGGCAACCGATTGGTCGCGTGGGGCCTCGTCGCTCGTGTTCGCGTAGACGTTGTCGACGATCGCGCGGTGGATGTCCCAGCCGACGAGGTCGACGGTCGCCAGCGGCGTCATGGCGCGGCCGGTGTACGGACCGACGAGCTTGTCGGCGAGCAGCGGGCCGATCTCGCCCGCGAGCTGGGCGCACTCATTCATCACCTTGAAGCCGACGCGATTACCGGCGAAGGCGGGGGTATCGAAGACCCGCACCATCTCGCGCCCGAGCCGGATCTGGCAGAACACGTCGATGAACTCGACCAGCGCCGGATCGGTGTCGCGGCCCGCGATCAGCTCGGTCCCGACGATCACGTTCGGGGGATTGAAGAAGTGCAGCCCCATGAAATGCTTGCGGAACGACTCGCTGCGTCCCTCGCAGAGCGCATTGATCGACAGACCCGAAGTCACGGTCGCCACGATCGAATCGGGCCGGCGCGCCGCCTCGACCTTGTCGAAGATCTCCCGCTTCAGCGCCATGTCCTCGGTCAGCGCCTCAAAGATGAGATCCGCGCCCGCCACGGCGCGAGCGAGATCGTGTTCGTAGTCGCCGGTCGTGGCCCGGTTCGCGACGGTCGGGGAGCGGACCTGCTTGATCGCGGCCGCGAGGCCCTCGTCGGCCTTCGCCTTCGTGCGGGCGAGCAGGATCACTTCGGGCACCGCCGTCGTGAACAGCGCCGCACTGCCGTAGCCCATCGTGCCGTTCGCGCCGAGCACGACCACGCGCTCGAGCTTCCGGCTGGCGAGGATCTGCCGCAGCTGCGCGGCGGTCTTGGGAGTCGTCATCGCTCTCTCTCTGCTTCCGTGGTCTGAATTCGTAGAAGGTGCGTCGCCGTCGGCCGCGACGATTCGCGGGGCTGGACAGCCGGTTCCAGGTCATTCGATCGAGAAGTAGCCCGAACCGCCGAAAACGGGTCGCCTGCCAGCAAGCGGATCCGAGCCCACGAACGTGCGGTCCGGATGATGCACCGGAATTGCCGATTGCGGGAGGACTGCTGCACGCCTTCGACCCCTGACCTCGGGTCAGGCCCGGCCCACCGTGAGCCCCTTCTGGCCCACGCTCTGGACAACGGCAGAACGGAAAGCCTCGAGCAGCTGCGCCTCCTTCTCCTTGGCGGTCGCGAGCTGGCCGTCCTTCACCGTGTCGAAGCCCCGGATCTGCTCGGGAATCTCGGCGATCTGGACCGCGAGATCGAGATTGTGGACGGCGAGTCCGCGCAGGACCTCATCCATCACCATCTCGTACTCGCCGACGAGCGCCCATTCCCGGCGCCGATGGGCCGTCTTGTTGAACAGGTCGAGCGGCGTGTGGCGCAGGAACTTCAGGTGTCGGATCTGGGTCAGGACGGCGAAGATGCGGCGGTCGATCGCGAGCTTCTTGACGCGGCCCGTCGCGGGATCGCGGGGGAAGAACATCTGCGGCGCGAGATGGAACTGGAGCTTGTAGTCGCCCTCGAACTCGGTCTGGACCTGGCGCTTGAAGGCATCGCTCGCCCACAGCCGCATCACCTCGTACTCGTCCTTCACGGCGAGCAGCTTGAAGTAGTAGCGTGCGACGGCGCGGGCGAGGCGATCCCCGCCTCCAGCGACGGCCCGCTCGGCCTCGGCCACCCGTGAAACGAACTCCGCATAGCGCTGGCCATAGCGTTCGTTCTGGTAGTCGGTGAGGAAACCGACGCGCCGCGCGACGACGGACTCGAGCGTGTCGACCTTCGCCTCGCCCTTCGACGCCCGGATGCGCGGCGTCGCGAGCTCTTGCACTCGCTTCGCGTCGTGAGCGGCGAGCCGACCCCAGGCCAGCGCCTGCTTGTTCATCTCGACCGCGCGGCCGTTCAACTCGATCGCGCGCTCGAGGGCGGGCAAGCCGACCGGGATCAATCCGCGCTGGAGCGCGTAGCCGACGAGGAAGAGATTCGCGCCGATCGCGTCGCCGAGCAGCGCCGTCGCGAGCTTCGTCGCGTCGACCATCTCGAGCCGTTCCTCACCGATCGCCGCCCGCAGCCGAGCTTCCATCCCCGTCGAGGACATGTCGAGATCGGGATGCGAGGCGAAATCGGCGGTCGGCGCGACGTGGGTGTTCACGATCGCGCGGCTGCGACTCGCCGAAAGCTTCTGAAGTCCGTCCTGGCCCGTCGCCACGACGATGTCGCAGCCCAACGCGAGATCGGCGCCACCCGCCGGAATCCGCGTCGAGTGGAGATCCTCGGGGCGCTTCGCGACGCGCACGTGGCTCGCGACCGCGCCGTTCTTCTGGGCGAGGCCCGTCACGTCGAGGAGCGAGACGCCCTTGCCCTCGAGATGAGCGGCCATGCCGATCAGCGCGCCGATCGTGATGACGCCCGTACCCCCGATCCCGGCCACGAAGATGTTGAAGGGCTGGTCGAGGGAGGCGACCGGCGCGTCGGGCAGATCCGCGAAGAAACCGCTTGCGCCTTGTCCACCTGGAGAGCCGCCGGGAGAGCGACCGGGCGAGTCGATCGCCTGCTTTTCGAGCTTTCGCATCTGGCCACCGACGACCGTCGCGAAGCTCGGGCAATAGCCCTCGAGGCACGAGTAGTCTTTGTTGCAGGAGGATTGATTGATGATGCGCTTGCGGCCGAACTCGGTCTCGATCGGTTCGATCGAGATGCAGTTCGACTGGACCGAGCAGTCGCCGCAGCCCTCGCAGACGAGCTCGTTGATCACGACCCGGCGGTCGGGCTCCGGAAGCTTGCCCTGCTTGCGGAGCCGGCGCGCCTCGGCGGCGCAGGTCTGGTCGTAGACGATCGCGGTCACACCCGGGACTTCGCGCAGCTCCTTCTGGATCCGGTCGATCTCGTTTCGATCAAGGATTCGCACGCCCGTTGGAAACGTGCCGGGGAGATACTTCTCGATGTCGTCGGAGAGGACGACGATGTGTTCGATGCCTTCGCCCGCGAGCTGATGCGCGATCTCGGGCGTCGTGATCTCGCCGGCCATCTCCTCGCCCTCGATCGGCTGGCCGCCGGTCATCGCGACGGCCCCATTCACGAGGATCTTGTACGTGATGTTCACATTGGCGGCGACGGCAGCGCGGATCGCGAGCAGGCCCGAGTGGAAGTAGGTCCCGTCGCCCATGTTCTGGAAGATGTGCGGGATGTCGACGAAGGGGGCCTGGCCGATCCAATTGGCGCCCTCGGCGCCCATCTGGTTGACGGCGAGGGTGCGGCGCTCCGGCAGCCAGACCGCCATGCCGTGACAGCCGATGCCGCCTAACGCAATGCTGCCTTCGGGCACCACCGTCGAGCGGTTGTGCGGACAGCCCGAGCAGAAGGACGGCAGCCGCGCGAGACCACCGGCCTGGACAGTCAGCAGCGGCGTCGCAGGAAGAGGAGTCAGCTGGCTCGCCCAGTCCTTTGCGTACTCGCCGAACCAGCGGCGCAGGATCCCCGCCACCACACCCGGCGTCAGCTCGCCGACCTGCGGAACGAGGGACCGGCCGGCGGGATCCTGCTTACCCGAGAGCCGCGGGCGTGGGCTCACGTTGTAGAGGATCGAAGCGAGCTGGTCCTCCATCACGGGCCGCTTTTCTTCGACGACGAGCAAGTCGTCGTGGCCCGCAGCGAAGGCCCGCAGGCGTTCGGGCTCGAGGGGCCATGACAACGCCACCTTGTAGATCGAGATCCCCAGCTCCCGGAGCCGCGCTTCGGAGAGACCGATGTCCTCGAGGGCCTGACGCAGATCGCCGTAGGCCTTGCCGGTCGTGACGATGCCGAGACGGCGGCGGGCGCCCTCGACCACAACCCTGTCGAGGGGATTGGCGCGGGCGAAGGCGCGGACTGCGGCGAGGCGGTGCTCGTAGAGACGCTCCTCGACCTGCAGCGGCAGGTTGGCCCAGCCGATGTGGAGGCCGGAAGCGGGCGGCGCGTAGTCTGTCGGTACGACGATCCGGACCCGGTCCGGCGAGACCGAGACCGAGCCCGAGCTCTCGATCGTATCCGTCAGACACTTGAAGCCGACCCAGCAGCCTGAATAACGCGAGAGCGCCCAGCCGTAGAGACCGAGGTCGAGATAGTCCTGGACGCTCGAGGGATTCAGCACCGGGATCCCGCAGTGGATCATCGCGTGCTCGCTCTGGTGCGCGATCGAAGACGACTTCGCGCCCGGATCGTCGCCCATCAGGGCGAGCACACCGCCGTGCTTCGCGGTGCCGGCGTAGTTCGCGTGCTTCAGCGCGTCGCAGGAGCGGTCGACGCCGGGGCCCTTGCCGTACCACATCGAGAAGACGCCATCGACACGCGCACCCGCATGGAGCGTCGCCTGCTGCGTCCCGAATACCGCCGTCGCGGCGAGATCCTCGTTGAGGCCCGGCTCGAAGCGGATCTGATGGGAATCGAGGAACGCCTTCGCCTCCCACAGATTCATGTCGAAGGTCCCGAGCGGCGAGCCGCGGTAGCCCGAGATGAATCCCGCCGTGTTCAGACCGGCCGCGAGATCCCGTTGCCGCTGCATCAGCGGCAAGCGGACAAGGGCCTGGTTCCCGGTCAGGAAGATCCGCCCCGATTCGATGCGGTAGCGGTCCTCGAGGGCGTAATCGGCGTCGAAGGCAGGGGCTTGGTGGGCAGCGGTCAAAACGCGTCGGCTCCTCGCGTGGCGGATATCTCGAGCTTTCGGGCTCTCGGTCCGGCTGTAGGGTGCGGACCGATCCGATCGGATCGCGACCGGCAGGGGCACGGTAGCGTAGAGACATCTCGCCTCGCGGACCCGATCGACGCCCCTACCGGAACGCTCTATACGATGGACTCGACTCGAGTCCGGGCGGCCCCGAGCCGCCCCGCTCCCACGCGAACGAAGGAAGTGCCCGAGATGAAGATCGGCGTGACGATCCACGCGACCGACAAGGCGATGCACCCCGTCGAGGTCGCCCGCGAGGCCGAGGCCCGCGGCTACCACTCCCTCTATATCCCCGAGCACACCCACATCCCGACCAGCCGTCGCACCCCGGCCCCGACCGGAACCCCGGAGCTCGGCGAGGAATACCTCCGCAGCCCCGATCCCTACATCGCGCTTGCCGCTGCCGCGTCGGTGACGACGAAAATCCTGTTGGGCACGGGCATCGGTCTCCCGGCGCAGCACGATCCGATCACCTTCGCGAAGGAGATCGCGACCCTCGACTGGCTCTGCAACGGCCGCTTCGTCTTCGGGATCGGCTTCGGCTGGAACATCGAGGAGATGGAGAACCACGGGATCGACGTGAAGCGAAGGCGCCCGCTCGTGCGCGAGAAGATGCTCGCGATGCAGGCGCTCTGGGCGAACGACGTGGCGTCCTTCTCGGGCGAGTTCGTCCGCTTCGAGCCCTCGTGGCAGTGGCCCAAACCG
>JANNQH010000726.1:0-2232 GCA_031400655.1 Deltaproteobacteria bacterium
AGGCGAGGACGGCGACCAGCGCCATCGCGAGATTGGCGCCCGGACCTGCGAGCGCCATCCATGCGGCCCGCTTTGGATGGCGCGCGGCCCAGGCCGGATCGTAGGGGGCGCTGGCGTAGCCGATCGGGAAGCCGTTGGTAAAGATCGTGATGATCGGCAGGATCAGCATGCCGAAGAGCTCGCGCTTCATGTGGGGCAGCGGGTCGAGCGAGACCTGGCCACCGTGGTAGGCCGTGAGGTCTCCGCCTTTCATCGCGGTGAAGGCGTGGGCCGCCTCGTGGACCGTCACGGAGAAGACGAAGACGGCGTAGAAGGCAATGCCTTCGAGGGGATCGTTCACGGGATCGGCTTCTTCATGGGTCCTTCATCGCTCCTTGATGGATTGGGAGCGCCGGTCTGGATCAGGCTCGTGCCGCCCTGGGACCGGGTCTCCATCAGACTGAGATTGCGCGCCGCCGATCCGAAGCCGGCGTCGAGAGCGAGCGCGCGATGATAGGCGTCGCGAGCGTCTTCGATGCGGCCGAAATGACGATAGACGATTCCGAGGTTGTTCCAGGCGCGGCCGAGTTCGGGCTGGATCCGGGTCGCGAGCTCGAATCCCTCCTGGGCCGATTGCCAGTCGGCCTCGCTCGAGGGGTGCGCTTCGTTCATCACGCGCTGGCCGGCCATGTTGTTGATCAGGTGGGCGTAGGCCGTGAGATCGTCGATGGGTCGGATGTCGTAGCCCTCCTTCACGAGTCCCGTGAAGTCGATGATCATCCTCACCGTCTTCGCGACGACCATGACGACCATATGGTCGGAAAGGGCCCGGACATCCTCGAACTGCTGGGTCTCGGGCTCGCGCGGACGGGCCTCGGCGTAGTAGATCGGCCAGCCGAGGCCGCGGCCGATGCCCACCATCACGCTCGCCATCGCGAAGCAGTTTCCGCGGCGAAGCTCGAGGGTCCGCTCGGCCGTCGCCGAGATCGACCAGTCGTACACGAGTCCGAGGCCCTTCGGCTCGGGCTCCATCAAGAAGTCGATCAGGGCCTGAATCCTCGGCTGACCGAGGGGCACGGCCTCCACCCGCTTGCGTGCGCGGGCGACGATCGCGCGATCGACCTCGAAGGGCGCACCAGCCAGAAGGTCGGAGAGTGCGGGCACGCGTTCCTTCACGGCGCTGCGGAACTCCGCGGGCTGATAGTCGAGCCGGTGCTTCGGCGGACGGCTTGCGCAGGCGAGCCCGAGCAGCGCGACCCAGACGATCACCAGAAGGGTGGGCGGAGCGGCGAACAGGGCCTCACGCATGCGCTGCATCGCCTCGGTTTGCCCCCCGATCGGAGCCCCATCGCGCCTGGGGATGACCCCCGGTGTCGCGAATTCAATTGACTCCGATTTGCGCATTGTAGTAGAAGAAAATCGTCCGTCTCTGCATTGATGGCGGTGAGCGTGTCGTTCTCCACCCCGGCGAGGCTTCATATGCAGTCGCGAAGGCAATCCGGGGGGATCGGACGCGGCCTGCTCGTGGGGCTCGCGGTGATCGTGCTGGGCATCGCGGCGGTGTCTGCGTTCCTGTTCGGCACGAAGGCGCCGCTGCCCGTCGATCCCGCCTGGGCCGTCCCGGGCAGCGCTGCGATTCGGCAGGACTCGCTGACCGTCCGCTTCACCGGAACCTCGACGCTGCTCTTCTCGGACGGCGAGACCGAATGGATGGTCGACGGCTGGTTTTCGCGCTTCGGACCGGTTCAGCTCTTGCGAGGCAAGATCGCGCCGGACGTAGACGCGATCGCGCGCGGCCTCGAGCGCAATGCCGTCGAGCAGCTCGCAGTCGTGATCCCGGTCCATTCCCACTTCGATCACGCGATGGACTCCCCCGAAGTCGCTAAGCAGACGGGCGCGATCCTGTTGGGCTCGCCGTCCACCGCGAACATCGCCCGCGGCTGGGGTCTTCGGGAAGAGCAGATCCAGCTGGCCCGCCCGCGCGAGCCCGTCTCCTTCGGCCGCTTCGAGATCACATTGATCGAGACGCGGCATTTCGAGTTCCCGGATCCAGCCGTGCGCGAGCAGGCGCTCGGACATCCGGAGATCGACGCTCCGCTCGTGCCGCCCGTCGGCGCCTTCGACTACCACGTGGGGACGCCGTATGCGATCTACGTGCGCCATCCCCTCGGAAGCTTCCTCGTCCAGGGGAGCGCGGGCTACCTCGAGGGGAGTCTCGCGGGCTTTGATGCGGACGTCGTGTTCCTCGGGATC
>JANNQH010000727.1:0-3509 GCA_031400655.1 Deltaproteobacteria bacterium
ATCGATCACCTCGACAAGAGCTTCTGGGCCGCGATGAGCAACAACGAAGGCCCGACCGCGCTCGGCATCGTCGAGCGTCATCGCGTCAAGGTCTGGACGCGCAATGCCAATGCGGAGTTCGAGAAGCTCGGGATCTGACACGGGGGAAAGCGGGCGTCCGCGCGCGGGCTGCAAAGGGCTCATTCGCTCCGCCCAGACGCGACGCGAAATCGATCTACGTCAGCGCCATCTCGCGGCAGAACGTGCGAAACGGTAGGACGGTCGCGGCACCGGACTCGTAGTGGCGATTGCCGAGATGCACCTGGTAGAAGCGCGGGATCGAGGTCCGCTCGCTGAAGTAGCGAATCGCGGGACTGACACCTCGTTCGCCTGTTTTGCACTCCACCGCGAACTCCGGTTTGCGATTTCGCAGCACGACGAAGTCTACCTCCCGCAGGTCGGTGTCGCGCAGGAAGCGAAGCTCCATCGAGTGGCCCTCGGTGTCTTCGATGAAATGACAGTATTTGAGGAGCTGGCTCGCGACGAGGTTCTCGAAGCGGGGGCCACCCTCGGGCGCCATCGACCAGTCCCAGAGATAGAGCTTTCGCGCCTTCTTGATGGCGCGCACCTTCGGCGGTCCGAACGGCATGATGCGGAAACAGAGATAGAGGTTCTCGAGGATCGTGAGCCAGCGCTCGACGGTCTTGTGGTCGACCTCGAGATCCTCTCGGAGACTCTTGACCGAGAGCGGAGAGCCGATGCGCGAGGGAAGCAAGTCCACGAGCTGCTCGACCAGCGAAATCTCGCGAACGCGCTCGAGGTCGCGCAGATCGTCGCGAACGACGCGTGCGATCCGATCGCGCTGCCAGATCCGGTGCTCCCGTTCATCCTGGAGCAGGAATGGCTCCGGGAACCCGCCGAAGCGCAGAAGCGCTTCCAGGTCGCCCTTGCTCGGATTCGCACCCAGCTCAGACAGCGAGAACGGATGAAGACGAAAATAGCGATATCGGTTGGCCAGCGAGTCGCCGCCCTTGCGGTAGTAGTCGAGGCGCGCCGAGCCCGTGACGAGGATCCGGCGTCGAGATTTCTCCGTATCCCAGATGCCCTTCACCAGATTTCGCCAACGCGCGTATTTATGGATCTCATCGAGGACGATCAGGGGCTCATCGGGAGGCAGCTCCCGAGCGCGTAGACGGGACGCGACCCTCGGATCGTCCCAGTTGCAGTAGGCGGGATGGGATTCGTCCGCGTCCTTTCCGACGAGCGACAGGGCGAGCGTCGTCTTGCCGACTTGCCGTGGTCCGCCGATGAAGACCATCTTGCGCGGCAGAACGGCGGCGACCGGGCCCTCGAGGTAGCGGCTACGTCGTTTCACGAAGCGGACCGTAGTCCATTTTGGTCATGAGTAAAGTGGACTATGTGCCATTTTGTTCGTCATGGCGCTGAACGTCGGGAGAGGCCCGCTGAGGAGCGGTTCACCAAGAGGCATGCGACCGAGAATCCGGCGAAGCTCCCGAGTGAACGAAGACCTGGGCGGGCACCACAGCATCCGCGTCAACGATCAAGGGCGCATCGCCTTTCGGCGGCAAGCCGGAGACGCACACGAGGCTCACATCGTCTCCTGCCACAGTTAGCGAGGTCGGTCGTGCTTTCGAAGAGTCGCATCGCCACGCATCCCGGCGAAGTCCTGCTCAAAGAATTTCTCGCTTCTCTCGGCATCACGCAGGTCGCGCTCGCCGAACACATCGAGATCTCGCTCCAGCGGATCAACGAGATCGTCCGCGGGAAGCGCGACGTCACCCCGGAAACGGCGTGGCAGTTCTCCTGGCCATTCGTGACTACGCCCGAGTTCTGGCTCGATCTGCAGACCCAGTATGACCTGGTGAAAAGCCGACCGCGGCGTGTGATTGGGAAGCTTCGCAGGGCGAGCTGAGCGGGGGCAACGGAGCGCCCGTCGGATCCTCACGGCGACGGCGGACTTCGTCGGCAACACGGGCGTCGTCTCGCCCTCCCGAACGGCAACTACCTCGTGCGCAGCCAGGACTTCGACGACGGGGCGATCGCCAAGGCGGGCGCGCTGACCTGGTGCACCAGGACGCGCGGCTGCACCGGCGCCATCTCGCTCTCGAACTCGCTGGTCGGCG
Organism: Deltaproteobacteria bacterium; assembly: GCA_031400655.1. Taxonomy (GTDB): domain Bacteria; phylum Myxococcota_A; class UBA9160; order UBA9160; family UBA4427; genus UBA4427. Next base: position 2,124 of record JANNQH010000727.1, read on the forward strand.
CGACGGCGGCCGATCAGATCTTCGACGCGGGAGTCACGGTCTTCCCCGACGACAGCTACGTCGCGCAGAGCTCGCTCTTCGACAACGCCTCGGGACCGGTTGCGAACGCCGCTGCCTACACGTTCGGCAACGGCGACGAGGGGACGACCGGCCGCGTCGGGGTCGACAACAGCGGCGTCGGGTCCGTCGGGTCTGATCTGACGTCGTTCGACTACGATGCTCCGCGCGGGCGTTATGTCGTCGGCCGCGGAGCCAGCAACCGGGTCGTGATCGTAGAGGTCCCCGAGCCGGGCGTGGCAGCAGGGATCGCTGCGGGGGTCGTGGCGCTCGCGATGGCGCGGCGCCGGTCACGCGAAATCGGATACGGAACTACTCGCTCGCTGCAAGTCGCGTCACCGTGCACCCGGACGTCACGTTCGAACGCAGCTCATTCGTCCCATCGGATATCGTCCGTCCTCGTTCAATTCCCCAGCGGATGCTTTCTCTGCCCAACCGGCCATTCCGGCCCGCTCGGCCACGCATTCCGCGTTCGTCTCTTCGGATGCTCCGGATCATGCATCTTACAAAGCCGCTCGTAATCGCTCCGCACGCGCAGCATCCCCATCCAGGAGTAGTAGTCCTCCTGATACGACCAGAGCCCATCGCCCGCGTAGACCTGGATCGTGACCCCGAAGAAATCGAGCGGCGCGCCACCAGGCTCGGGGTTGTCGAAGCGATTGATCATGCCGTTGGTGACCGTATTGCCCTCGATCGTGTGCCAGTCGTAGATCGTGTAGAGGGCGGGCATCTCGGTCAGCATCACGCGCTCGAGGTACGCGCGGATCTCGGCCCGGCCGTGCTTCACGCCCTCGGTCACGCGGTCGATCAGGATCGCGTCTGGCGTATAGAGGTCTGAAAACTCGGCCCAGCGTTCGCCCGCACCACCGAGACGCCAGTAGTGCTGGAACGCCGCGTCGATCTCCTGGTGGGGGAAGGCTTTGTTCGAATCGACGGGACTCACGGCTGACTTCACCGACTGCTCCTCCTCACCCGATCGGCTCCTTCACGGCTTCGCTCCGCTCGTGACGAACCGCTCGGCGACAAGAGCGAGCGTCTCGGCATAGCGACCGGGTGACAGCGGATGGCTCGTCCCCGGCCCTTCGCGGACAGTGCGCGAGGTCGTCACGGTTCCGACCGCGAGGATGACTCGCGTGGCGCCGGCCTCGAAGAGGCTCGCGACGTACGCGGCAGGCGTCGTCTCGTCGACGGCCGTCATCGCCGTCACGTCCATCGCCCGGGGATCGCGCCCCGCCTGCTCGCAGAGCTCGAAGAGCTGCTTCACGTCCCGCGCGAGGCTCTCCGGATCCGTCGCGATCGGAATCCAGCCGTCGGCCCAGCGCGCCGCCA
>JANNQH010000728.1:0-1970 GCA_031400655.1 Deltaproteobacteria bacterium
CTGGATCGCGGTGGCGCCCGTTCCGATCACGCCGACGCGTTTGTCGGCGAGGCGTGTGAGGCCACCCGTCGTGTCGCCGCCGGTGTAGGCGTAGTCCCAGCGGCTGGTGTGGAACATATGGCCTTCGAATTGCTCGATCCCGGGGATGTCCGGGAGCTTCGGGCGATTCAGCGGGCCACTCGCGACGACGACGAATCTCGCGCGCAGGCGGTCCCCTCGATTCGTGGACACGATCCAGCGCGCGCTCGAATCGTCCCATTCGAGGTGGGTCACCTGGGTCTGGAAGAGGGTGCCGCGATAGAGATCGTAGTGGCGTCCGAGCTGCTGTGCGTGGGCGAAGATCTCGGGGCCGTAGGCATACTTGAGCGTCGGCATCGTGCCGAGCTCCTCGAGCAGCGGCAGGTAGATGTACGACTCGATGTCGCACTGCACGCCCGGATAGCGATTCCAATACCAGGTCCCGCCGAAATCTCCGGCGACTTCGATCATGCGCAGGCTCTCGAAGCCCGCCTCGCGCAGGCGCGCACCGACGCAGAGGCCGCTGAAGCCGCCGCCGAGGATCACGACGTCGAGCTCCTCGGCAACGGGCTCGCGACCGGGGTCGGGACTCGCGAAGGGATCGTCGAGGAACTCCGTCAGCCCTCCGTCGACGGCCCGGTACTGCCGGATTCCGTCGCTGCGAAGACGTTTGTCGCGCTCCTGCCGGTACTTCTCGCGCAGCGCGATCGGATCGAAGCCCAGCGGGCGGGACTCGCCGGGGGCGTGGATCTCGGACGTCATTCGCGCGGGCTCCTCTTCGATAGGCTCAATTCAGGAATTCGCCCGGAAGAGATAGACCAGGCGCTCGACCGTCTTACGGTCCACGACATTCAGGCTCTGGTCGATCGTCTCGTAGCGTACGCCGTTCGGCTTCGCGTGGCAGCCAAAGAAGGGCGGGGCCGGGGCGGCTGCGTGCCGGCGAGGGGCTTCCTCGATCGAGCGCGCGCTGGCGTCGCTGATGTTGCCGACCGACATCGGGTCCTCGAGCAGGCGGACGACCCTCTCCTCGTCCTTGGGCCAACGCGTCCGAGCAGTGGACCCCGAGCTGCGCCGCCTCGGTCTCCGCGGGACGACCTCGTGCCAGACGTACTTGTTCGACTGGGCAAAGAGCAGCGAATGTTGGATGCTCGCGACGGTCGTGAACGGAACGTGCATGAAGCCGGTCCAGAAGTTCCGGCCCTCGCTGGCGAAGCGTTCGTGGATCGCCGTGAGCGGTTGCTCAATGCCCATGTCCCGCTTCCAGGCGAGCGGCGATTGCGATCACTCTGGAGCCTCGAGCTCGATCGGACGGTCGCCGCTCGATGGTCAAGTAGAAGGAAGGACGAAGTCATGAAGATCGGTGTGATGGTGGGCGGACAGTCCTTCGACGGAACGCTCGACGGCCTCGTGGGCTGGGGTCGGGATCTTGAAGCGCGCGGATTCGACACGCTCTGGATCCCGCACGTCTTCGGTCTCGACGCCATTACCGTCGCGGCCGTCGTGGGACGCGAGACGCGGCGGATCGAGCTCGGGACGTCCGTGGTCCCGACCCAGCCTCGTCATCCCACGGTGATGGCGCAGCAGGCCGTCACTGCGGCTCTGGCCTCGAATGGGCGATTCACGCTCGGGATCGGTCTGTCGCATCCCCCCGTCATCGAGCGGATGCTCGGTCTGTCCTACGCACGCCGAGTCGCCCACATGCGCGAGTACGTCGAGGTCCTGCTGCCGATGCTCGACGGAAAGCCGGCCCGGTTCGAGGGGACGGAGTTCAAGGTCGATTTCCCGACCCGCTTCCCGGCTTCGCCGCGGGTGCCGCTGATGCTCGCCGCGCTCGGGGACCGCATGCTCGAGCTCGCCGGGAGTCGAACCGACGGAACGCTGCTCTGGATGGTCGGTCCGCGGACGATCGAGAGCCACATCGCCCCGAAGATCCGGCAGGCCGCGGCCGCCGC
>JANNQH010000729.1:0-7217 GCA_031400655.1 Deltaproteobacteria bacterium
CTTGAAGCGGCGGATCTTGCCGCGCGCCTCGCGCTTCTCGATGCCGATCTCGCGGCCCGCCGCGTCAAGCAGCGGGCGCTCGAAGCTGAAATCGATGAAGCCCTCGCCGGCGTTGACGGCCTGCGGCGGCAGCGCGGTGAGATTGCCCGACAGCACCGCGCCCGCCGGTTCGGCGATGAGGAGATAGAGCCCATCGTCGCGCCACGCCGCGCGCTCGTTGACGACGCGGCGCAAAAACCCCGCGCCTTCGGTCGAAAAGACTTCGGAGAGCACGGCGATCTCCTGATCGACGACCTGGTCCGTCTGCTTCGACATCACGCCGAAGGTGTTTTGATAGAACAGCAGAGCCAAGAGCCCGACGGCGATCGCGAACACGAACACATAGACGATCGTGAACGAGAAGGTGGTGGTTCGGAGGATGCGGAACATGAGGGTGCGAGGTCTTTTGTCTGAAGCCTATCACGCTAGGGCAAATCGCGCCGGAGCGGAATCGCGCGATCCCTCGCCTGACCTGGAACCCTTGCGACATGACGGTCCTTGCGGCCGATCCTTCGCGACGGAGACAGGCTGCGAAGTTGAGTCCGATGTCCTCGTGCATCTGGACCTGGTTGATGCCGGCGAGGTTGAACTCGACCGGATCCTCCGCCGTCGACAGGTTCTCGCTCGTCTTGTTGAGCTCCGACAAAGCCGAGTAGAGCGTCGTCGTCTTGCCCGAACCGGTCGGCCCCGTCACGAGCACCATCCCGAAGGGCTGGTGAATGCAGTGCTGGAAATCGTCGAGCTGGGCTTGCTGGAAGCCGAGCTTCGTCATGTCGAGCTGGAGATTGCTTTTGTCGAGGAGGCGGAGAACGACCTTCTCGCCGAACAACGTCGGCAGGACGGAGACGCGGAAGTCCATCTCGCGACCCTTGCCGAGCTTCAGCTTGATGCGGCCGTCCTGGGGTAGGCGCCGCTCGGCGATGTCGAGCTCCGACATGATCTTGAGGCGCGAGGTGAGCGCGTTCTTGAGCTTCAGCGGCGGCTTCATCACCTCGTAGAGCAGGCCGTCGATCCGGTACCGAACCCGGAACGATTTCTCGTAGGGCTCGATATGGATGTCCGAAGCGACCTTCTTGATGGCGTCGGTGAGGATCAGATTGACGAGCTTGACGACGGGGGCGTCTTCCGCCTCCTTTGCCATCTTGCGGGAATCTTCATCGTCGTCGCCGGCCACGAAATCGATGCCGGCGTCGTCAAAGCCCGCCATCACGTCGTCGAGGAGGTCCTCGTCAGGCTCGGCGTAGTAGGTCTCGATCGCGGCGCGAATCGCCTGCTCGGAGGCGACGACGGGCTGGATGTTGTAGCCCGTGAGGAACTTGATGTCGTCGAGGGCAAAAATGTTCGACGGGTCGGCGGTCGCGAGGATGAGCGTCGAGCCGGCCCGGTTCACGGGGACGACGTTGTGTTTGGTGGCGACGTCTTCCGGGATCAGGGCGAGGACTTCGGGCTCGATCGTGAAGTCCGAGAGGTTGATCGAGGGAACGCCGTATTGTTTGGCGACGAACTCGGAGAGCTCGTTCTCGTCCATGAAGCCAAGAGCAGTGATCTGCGCACCCAGGCGTTTGCCATGCGCAGCCGCCTCCTCTCTCGCCTTGTGGAGCTGCTCCGACGAGAGCAGATTCTCCTTGACTAAGAGCTCACCGATGCGCTCGTTCAACGCGGCCCCTCCCCCGCATGACCCCGATCGCCTGGCTTCTTCGGCGACGGGTCCACGGGTCTTTCGCGTCTCCGCCCACGCGGCAAGAGAAACGCAAACTCGCCGGGTTATCGGCGGCGATCGGAGCGAGCTTTACAGTCGCACGCGCTGGCGAGGCAGAGTCGGCGCGGGCGAGGTGCCCATTCGGCCGAAAAAGCCGGAGCCAGACCGGCGGGGCACGCCGCCCGGGAGCGGGTCGGCCGGGCATTCAGACTGGAATGTTCCCGGCTGGTGGGACGAATCGCACTAGATCTGGAGGCGCTCGCGGGCGCGGTCGATATCCCGGGCGATCTGGGCACGCAGGGCGTCGACAGATTCGAAACGCACCTCGCCCCGCAGACGTCCCTCGAAGCTGAGGTCGACCTCGAGCCCGTAGAGATCCCCCGAAAAATCGATCAGGTGGGCTTCCGCCACGAGATCCCGGCCATCGCGGAAAGTCGGCCGGTAGCCGACGTTGGTGACGACCGGCCGCTGCGGGCCATCCCGGCCTTCGTCGAGACGGCGCAGGTGTCCGTAGTAGACCCCCGGCGCGGGAAGGATTTCTGTCTCCGGGGCCAGATTGGCAGTCGGGAATCCCAGCGTTCGGCCGCGCCGGTCGCCGACCGTGACTTCGCCGCGAACGCGGAAGGGCCTGCCCAGCAGCAGGGCTGCCTCCTCGACCTGGCCCTCGGCCAGCAGCTGGCGGATGCGGGTCGAATTGACGTCCCGACCCTCGACCGACACTTCGGGGACGACCGTGACCGAGAAGCCGAGATGGGGGCCGCGCTCGGTCAGCAGGCGCATCGAGCCTTCCCGGTCCCGCCCGAAATGGAAGTCGTACCCGACGTAGACCTCGACCGGGCGGACGCGGGCATGGATGAAATCCCGGACGAACTCCTCCGGGCTCACCCGGGCGAAGGCGTGGTCGAAGGGCTCGGCAACCACCGCATCGACACCGAGCGCCTCGAGCATCTCCATCTTCTGGGCAAAGGTCTCGAGCAGCCGCAACGCCTGTTCGGACTGCAGGACGCGGCGCGGGTGGGGCTCGAAGGTATAAAGGACGGACTCCCCGCCGAGCGCCCGGGCCCGTTCGACGACCAGGCGCAAAATCGCCTGGTGGCCCACGTGGACGCCGTCGAAGTTGCCGATCGTGAGCACGGCCCGTCGAAATTGCCGGTCGAGCTTCGATACGCCGCGAAAGATCTCCAAGCGATGTCCTCGTCCGCTAGCATGGCCTCGTGCGGATTCTCTCGCACTACTTCATTGCCCGCTTCTTCGGCCTGTTCCTGACCGTCCTCATCGTCGCCCTCACGATCCTCGCGACGATCGAGCTCGTGTTGAACCTCGAGGAGCTGTCCAGCTCGCCGGCTGCCGCCACCGGGCAGGGGCTGCTGCGTTCCGTCCCCGGCGTCCTCGCATTCCTCTGGAATCGGCTCGCCACGACCTATCTCGTCGATCTCCTGCCGGTCGCGAGTTTCATCGCGTCCTTCATCACCTTCGCCAGCGCAGGTCGCCGACTCGAATGGATCGCGATCGAGGCCTCTGGCATCCGCCCGATCCGCGTGATCCTGCCGGTCCTCGCGGCGGCCTGCATCCTCACCATCGCCGCCGCAGCGCTGCATGAGACGGTCGTCCTGAAGGCCGAGCAGACACGGCTCGTCGACGAGGAGGTCGACCGCGACCGGATCGATCTCGAGCGACGCGCATTCTGGTACCACAGGGGTCCGATCATCACCAACATCGGTTATGCCGACCCGGACACCCGGACACTCCACGATGTCGAGCTCTACGAACGGGGGCTGGGCGATGACAGCGGCCGCATCCTGCGGATCGTGCGCGCACGCGACGTCCAGATCCTGCCGGACGGCCGCTGGCGTTTCGAACGCGCCTCGGTCTGGCATTTCGATCCGACCGACCCGTTGGCCGAGCCTCGCTTCGAACGCGCGGTCGGCCTCGAGCTCGATCTCGACTCGGTGCCCCGAAACACGCTCACGCAGGCCGATCCTGCGATCCTTCCGCTGCGCGCTTTGGCCCGCCACCTCGCGCGCGAGCCCGCGAGCGGGTCCGCGCGCAGTCGTCGCCTCGCGGAGGTATTCCACGAGCGATTGAGCCGCCCGAGCTGGGTCCTGGCACTCTGCTGGCTCGCGCTCCCCTTCGGACTGCGCGTCGACCGGCGTGGCCGGATCGCGCCCGCGGCCGCTGCCGCCCTCGCAGCACTGACCGCCTTCTTCCTGGTCGCGAACGCCGGCACGGCGCTCACCCGCCTGGCGATCCTGCCCGTCGGCGTCGCCAGCTGGACGCCGCCGCTCCTCTTCACCGTGCTGGCCGGGCTCGCCCTCGCCCGCCACCGCGCCTGATCGGGACTAACGACCTTTCGCGCCCGGCTCCAGGTAGCGGAAGAACTCGTGGTCGGGAGACAAGAAGAGCGAAGTCTTCTCCCCGAGCGTATGACGATAGGCCTCGAGACTGCGTGTGAAGGCGTAGAACTCCGGGTCCTTGTTGTAGGCGGCGGCGTAGATCCGAGCCGCCTCTGCATCGCCCTCGCCCCGCGCAATCTCGCCCGCCGCCCGAGCGTCGGCGAGGATCTCGCGCGCCTCCCGATCGGCCCGCGCGCGGATCTCGCGCGCTTCCCGCTCACCGATCGCGCGCTTCTCCCGGGCGATCGCGCGCCGCTGCTCACGCATCTGCTCGAAGGTCGCCTTCTGGCTCGGGAGCGGAAGCTCGGTGCGATTGACACGGACATCGATCACCCGCACACCGTCCCGGGCAAGCTCCTCCGTCGCGCTCCGCGCGAGCGCGTCGAGGGCCTCGGAGCGAGCGAGCAGCTCTCGCATCGAGAGCTTTCCAATGGCACTGCCAACCAGCGAGCCGACAGTGTGCTGGATGCGAGCCTGTGCGTCGGGGACGCCACCGGGAAAGCTCCGACGGAATGCCAGCGGGGATTCGATCTGCCAAAGGACGTAGTAGTCCACGATCACACGGTCGCTCGCCCCGATCTGGACCTCGGTCGCCGCCGCGGAGAGGTATTGGATCTTCTTGTCGAAGACGAGCACCTCGTCGAGGAACGGAATCCGCGGCCCCCACATCCCCGCGAGCCCCGCCTCCTTGATCTCGGCGATCGGGCGTCCGAGCCGAAGCACGAGGCGGTACTCGTCGGCGCGGTTGATCACGACCGGACCGCGATCGATCTGGGAGGCCCAGAGTAGCGCCACGATCGCTGCACCCAGCACGAGCAGGCCGAATAGCAATCTCATCGCGCCGCGTCCTCCACCCCGACCGCTCCACGCGCCGGTGGCAAGTTCGACCAGAGATTGACCGTGCCCTTCTCGACGATGACCTTGTCCATCTCCGGCAGGATCGCCTCCATCGTCTCGAGGTAGAGCCGCTGCCGGGTCACCTCCGGCGCGGCTCGATACTCGACCACCAGCGACTCGAAGCGCGCCGCTTCGCCCTTCGCCTCGACGATCTTCGCCCCGCGATAGGCCTCGGCCTGCTCGTGGATCTCGGCGGCCTCCGAGCGCGCACGCTCGAGAATCTCTGATGCGTCTCCCGCCGCGGTCAGCGTCGAGCGCTTCTCGTCCTGCCCCGCGCTCACCACGTCGGCGAACGCCTCGCGAACCGGCTCCGGGGCCTGGGGCTTCTCGAGATTGATCCGCCCGACCTCGAAGGCCGCGACGTGACCCACCGCTTGCGAGTAAGAGGTGAGCATGCCGGTCAGCAAACGCTCGGCCTCACGTTCGACCTCACCGCGGTCCTGCGAGAGCACCTCGTCGATTTCTCGTTTGCCGATCACGTTGCGAATCGCCGACTCGGTCGCGTCGTGAAGGACCGAGGCGGGGTCCGCCATCGAGTAAGCCCAGGCATAGCCGTCGGCAATCTTGTATTGCAGCTCGTAGCTCACGTTCACGACGTTATGGTCCGCGGTCTGGATGGCCTCTCGGGTGATTCCCTCGGCGACCCTTCCCTCTTCCGCGTCGCTGGGCGTGCCTGGCGTGGAACGGGTCGGGCTCTCACCGAAGGACTCCGTCCGCAGCTGGCTCGTGTTGACGACGACATGGGACTCGAGCGGCGGCGGCAGGTGGGCCCAGAGGCCTTCGATGTCGCGCGTCCGGTGATAGGCGCCGAGCCGCAGGATCACCGCCGACTCGCCCGGCGCGAGCGAGAAGACACCCTGCGAGCCCCAGCCGACGAGGACCGCGAGCGACGCGATCAACAAGAATCCGTCGACCAGCCTACGCGTCAGACCGCGGCTCGCGCGCGCTGCAGCCCCGCCGCTCTCTACCGGAGACGGGTTTTCCGAGGCCACCTAGCGGTCCCCACTACCCGAGCGCTCTGCAATCGCGGCGTCCGCCGCGGTCCGGCGCGCGGTCTCGGCGCGGCCTTCGAGCAGCTGTTCATAGAACGGGCGGATCAGATCGATCGGGATCGGGAAGATCGTCGTCGAGTTCTTCCCGCTGCCGGCGATCTCGGCGAGGGTCTGGAGATAGCGAAGCTGCAGGCCCGAAGGTTCCTTGGACAACACGCCGGCCGCATCCGCGATCCGCTGTGCCGCCAGGAATTCGCCTTCAGCGAGCGTCACCTTGGCGCGCTTCTCGCGCTCGGCCTCGGCCTGCTTCGCCATCACGCGCTGCATCTCCTGGGGCAGATCGATCTGCTTGAGCTCGACCGCTCGCACCTTGACGCCCCAGGGCTCCGTCTGCGAATCGATGATCTCCTGGAGCTTCTGGTTGATCCGCTCCCGATCCGCCAGCAGATTGTCGAGCTCCGCCTGACCGCACACACTGCGCAGCGTCGTCTGGGCGAGCTGCGAGGTGCCGTAGAGATAGTTCTCTACCTGGATCACGGCCCGCTCGGGATGCAGGACACGGAAGTACAAAACCGCATTCACCTTCACCGAGACGTTGTCGCGGGTGATCACCTCCTGGGCCGGCACGTCCATCACGATCTCGCGCAGCCCGATCCGAACCATCCGGTCGACGCCTGGAATGATGAAGCGAAGCCCCGCATCCCGGGTGCCCGCATAACGACCGAGACGGAAGACGACGCCCCGCTCGTACTCCGGCAGAATCTTTGCGCCCACCACCAGGAACAACAGTGCGAGGATTAGAAAGATCAGGAATCCCAACAAGCCAGCTCTCCTCGCGCCGCCCGCCCCGCAAGGGCGCGAGCGCACGCTTCAACCCTCTTTTTGAATCCGCCGCACGCGCAGCATCAGGCCCTCGACCGACTCGATCGCGACCGACTCGCCCATCGCGATCGCTTCGGCGGCCTCCGCGTTCCAGTACTCGCCGCGCACGAAGACCTTGCCCGGGCGATTCGAGGTCGGATCGATCGCCGCCTCGACGTGACCCACGAGACCGATCATCTCGTCGACGCCGGCCGTCTGGCGCGTGAGGAAGCTCTTCCCGAGGCTCAAGGCCACGATCGCCCCCGCCGCGGAGATCGCCGCCGCGATCGGCACCAGCACCTCCCAGAACGAGACGGTCAGGTCCGAGACCTCGGG